>NZ_JACRTE010000017.1 GCF_014385105.1 Qingrenia yutianensis
ACGGTAGTTGTATTTGTCTTTGAGATTGAATGTAAACGAGTTTTGGTAACTGCTTAATTCTTTCTCGCTGCTTCTGTTGTTGTTTGTAACCGCAAGACCTCTTTCACCGCCTCTGCCGTTTTCGTCAATTTCGATTACGGCTTTTGCTTTTTTATAGTAGGTTTCATTTTCACTGCCGATTTCCTCCCAGTTTCCGAGAGAATTTTCATAATAATATTTAACGTTGTAGTCGGTTCCTTCTTCAATCGGCATTTTGTAAATTATTCCGACCGTTGAAAGACCGCTTTCAACACCGCCGCTGTCACCGCCGAGTCTGTAGCCTATAATTGTGTGTGCATCTGCTCCGCAGGTGTTTGTAAATATGCCTGCATTTTTCAGCGAATAAGCGTCGGTAAAGGTGTAGGTAAGCATTTTTTCGCCGTATATGTCGCCGTCGCCGAAATATTCGATTTTAACGGGGATTGTTGATGTGTAACTGTCATAACTGTCTGTTTTTTCGTTATATTTTTCAACAACCGCGGTGTATCCGCTTCCGTCCCAGCTCCAGTATTCGGTAGGATTTCCGTTTCCGTCGGTCATAGGAACGTAAACTTCTTCAACATTGCCGTCGGGAGTCTGATATGCAGCCGCGAGAATTTTGTTTATGCCCGATTCCTTATCCTGTGCGCGCAGAGTGTATGTAACATTGCTCGGTGTGGGGTGGGGAACAAGCTCGGTATAAAATTCACCGCCGTAGTCAACCATTTCGTAGGTCAAAACCTTGGGGTCAACCGACCAGTTAATTATCGGCACGTTGTTGTCGACACCGCTTAAAACAATGCTCTTTTCCGCAACCTCGCCGGGATTGGTTATGTCTGCGCCTTTCTGGAATGCGCGTACATTTATAACACGTTCGGTTATGTCGGTTATTTCGTCAAATCCGTTTGTGCCGTGAGCATAAATCGGTCCTATGCTGTAAACAAGTTTTTTGTAACCCTCGATTTCGCCCTGATCGTACGGGTCGTCCTCAGCAGGTTCTCTTGAATACACCGCAAATTCCTTTGACGAATATGCTTGGAATGTAAGGCCGTTTGTGTATCTTGTCTCGTAGGAGTCCTCCTCAACCGGCAGATACAGTGTGTTTCCGCCGTCGCCGTCCGCCTCAACTATAACAAAGTAGTCATATTGCATAGCTTCCGCGCAGTATTCTTCGATTTTAACGGGAATATATTCATAGACGCTGCCATCCCACTTTTTGAAGTAAATGTCTGCCTTGATGTCGCTCTGTGCGTCGAATGTAACACCGCTTACCTCGGAGGTGAGGTGTTTTGTTCTTCCCAAATCGTCAACGGTGTATAAATCGTAAACCCTGTTTTCGCCTGCCGGGAAATTGTGCTTGTCGGAGAATGTTAACGCGTATTTCTTCGCAAGTTCAAAGTTTGCCCTTTCGACTTTTTCGTCGGTTGAAAGATTTTTCCATTCGTCGTTGTCGATTTCAAGAGTGTTGTTTTTAACAACGTCGCTGTCAGCGTCAACGATTTTATCCTGCGGAAGTGTGTAGACGGGAACGTTGTATGTCACGTGCGAAACGGTTTTTGACGCCGTTTCCATAGGACTTACCTTTGTTTCCGCAACAAGCTCCGCGTCCTGCGAAACAAGGGGAGTGCGGTAAATATAGTCTTTCGAGTTGCCGAGAGTGTCCGATGCGCGCACTGCGAGCAGACAGTTTTCGTCAATTCCCGAAATTTCCGCGTTGTATATAATGTTATATTCGCCTTCCCATTCGCCTTCCTCGGTGCGCGACGCTGAAACTTTATAAAAATCTTTGTCCGAAATGTTTTCCCTGAAATATTCTTCGGGGATTTTTTCGCTCACCGATACGCTCGACGGAATAAATGCAAATCTTACCGTTTCGGGAGATACGCCGTTTATTTTAACCGTCGCCAAAGCGTCTTTTCTTGCCCCCGTCATTCTTTCGGAGGGGGTGATTTCAATCTCGGGTGCGTCGGTGTCAATGCCCTTTATAACGGGTTTTATATAGGTTTTGTTTCCTGCTTTGTCCGAAACTGTTATCTGTGTTGTTTCGTTTGTGTTCTTAACGGCTGTGATGTCAAACGCACGGTTTGCAAAATCGCCGATTTTTATTGTATCGTCATTGCATACCGCGGTAACGCCTGCCTCGAGATTGTCTGTGATGTAAAGTTTGCCCGATATGCTCTCGGTTGTGTGAATATCGTTTATAACGAGCGTTGCGTCGGGCGCGGTTCCGTCATAGTAGAACACTATTTCATCTGTTTTAACCGCTGTCGGCTCGATTTTTGACTCTGTGCCATCATAGCATACAGCCGTTTGGACAAACAGTGTGTTTTCGCCGTCAACAAGCGAAATTTCGGGAGCGTCAACTGCGGTGAGTTTTGCTTTGAGCGCGTTTGTGCTTGATGTTGCCGAGCCTGCTTTGTGCCATTCGCCGTATTCGTCCGCCGTTGTGCTCATTCTGTAATAAACCGTCTGTTTTTCGGCAGATGACGAATTTGCAAAATCCTCGGAAATATCAAAGTCAAGCTTGATTTTACCGTCCGATATGAGCGCTCTGCCGTTGTGCCTTACACCGCCCGATACGTCAACCGTACCTGTCGGTTTGCTGTTTCTTATAAAGAAAGGTTTTGAAATTTCGGTTGCCGTAAGTCCGTTTCTGTCGGTTGCCGTAACCTTTAACGCATACGCACCGCCTGTAAGGTTTGAAATGTTGACGTTCTGCGAAATTATGCCGTTTGAAACAGCGAGTGCAAATTCCGATTTGCCGTCAACGTCTTTGCCGTCGGGAGTTACGATTTTCGCAGTTGCCGACGCTATGTCCGAAAGGTCGGAGCCGTATACCGAAATTGTCTGCGCCGATTTGTAAACATTGTCTGTCGGGGCGGTGAGGTTAATCATCGGACCTTCGTTGTCAAACACATAGTTTGCCGAAACGTAATTTATGTTTGTGTTTGACGGCGGAACGATTTTGCAGTCGAGAACGTACGTTCCGTTTAAGTTTTGCGTTTCTTTGTCGTTTTGTGTTCTGATAATGCTATCGCCGGGCAAGGGCAAATAATCTTCGGTTAAGAAGTTCTCCTTGATTTTTCCCGTTTTTTCGTCGGTTATGTAGTTTTTCCAGCGGTAGTAAACCTTGTTGTTTCCGTTTGTCGTAACCGAAATTTCGTATGACGGCTGCGGTTTGTCAAGGTTTCTCGGTGTGATGTCATAGGTTGTGTCCTCGTTGTTGATGTTTATGTCTTTTATCGAAACGCCGGTTTTGTTTCCCGCGTCGTCCATTGCAAAATAAACGAGATGGCCTATAAAATTATCGCCTTTTTTAACGTTTAAATATGCCGCCGAGGTTTTGCCGTTTTCGGTGTCTTTCTGCGCTATATATGCCCATTTGTCAAGCGTTGTGTCAATGTCACCGCTTGTGGGACTTCCCGAACCGTCGTATTCGGGAATTTCGGCAATGCTCTTTTTGGTGAACATATAATAAAGTCTGCCCGTTCCCGACGCGTCGTTGATTTTTACATCATATATATTGCCTTTTGAGCCGTCGGTTTTCGGGTTAACCTTTTCGGTAACCGCAATCTCGGGCGCTTTGTTGTCGAGTTTTACTCTCTGCACGGTGCTGAGCGGATTGCCTGCAAAGTCGTAACCCGAAAAAACAAGGTCAAATTCGCCCTCAAGCTTGTCGCGCAGTGCAACGGTAACGTTTGTGTTAAGACCTCTTAATGCAGGAACTTTCTGCACGCACGACGCCGTGCCTTTGTCACGCTCGGTGTAGGTGTATTCATAAATTGCAGGAACGTTTGTGCCGTCGGTGAGGTTCATGTTTAAAAGGCCCTGTGTAAGTCCCTGTGAGGTGTGCGAGTAAATATCCTCGCTCGGCACTGTGGATAACGTAACCGTTTTGTTCCATTTTGAGAGGTCGGTGCCGTTTGCCGGCGATACCGCAACCGTCGGAATTTTTGAGTCAAGCTTGTGGGTTGACATATAGTATCCGCCTATTTTGCGGTTTGCAAAGCCGGGAATGTTATAGTTTTCGTCCCAAAGCGTAAGCATAGTTTCGTCGCCGTTGGGCGCGGTGTATTTCATACGCGCGTTGTCAAACATAAGCACAAGTCCGGCGTTCTGCGAGTCGATTCCCTCGGTGTACGGAAATTCAAGCGTGAATGATTTTCCGTTTTCAACCGCGGCTGACGTAAGCTTTTTGCCCGACGAGTCTGTTGCATCAAGAGTAACATTGTCGCCTGCTTTAAGGTATGCTCTGTCAAAATATACTGTTGCGCCTTTTAAAGCGTTAGAGCCGTAATCACGGCTGCTTCCTGTTGTTTTGATGTTCGCGGTTACGGTGATTTTTTTGTCGTTCACACTGTTGTAAAAATAATTATCCGTACCGGAATAGTTGTAGTTGGTGCTGAAATTTACACTTTCAAGCGCGAAAGCGTTTCGGTGTATGAACGTGGTTGTGCCGTTGTTGAAATACCGTCCGTACATTGAAGTTGTTTTGTACGAAAACTGAAGATTAAATGTAAATTCAAGAGTGTAGATGTTGTTTTTGTTCATATACTGCATAAGAAGCTGACGGTTTGCACTGTAACCGAAACCGCTTTCTTTGTCGCTGCAAAAATGAACTCCGTTTTTTTCGAGCTCCTCTTTTGTAACGGCAGAATTATCTCCTTTTAATCCGCTGACGCTAATTTCAAAATTCGGTGCCTCCGGATAATCCATACAGTTGTATGAGGAACCCATTATATCCGCGTAATCGTCGCTGATTTTGCCGTCCCATTTGTATTCCAGATTTCCGCCTTCGCCCATAGGCTCGAGGAAAATATCCCTGCCGAACCTTTCTAGAAAATTGCCTGCGTCGGAAACTTTTCTTTTTGTGCCGGTGTAAACCGTGTAAGATTTGTCACGGCTGTTGTTCTGGTCAATCCATTTTCCGCTGTCGGTGTTGTTCTCGTCATCGGGATACCAGTTAAGAATGTTCATTGATTTTGAACCGCCGGACATTTTGACATCTATTTCGATGCGGTGGATTTTGTATCCGTCCTTGGTGTTGTTTTTAAGCGTAATCGAGTCGAGCATCCACGGCGCGCGCGAGGATTTTGAAATAAATTTCGCCACTGCTCCTTTTTTGTTTACGCCGTCGTCAAGCTGTCCGCCCTCGTCGCCGTTTATAAACGCGAGAGTGACTTGGATTGCTCCTTTTTTGGTGTGCGGGTCGCTTTTGCCGGTTGCGGTGGTAACTTTTACAGTGTATTCCCACTCGGTCGCCGCCGAAACGGGCGTGATGTGCATCAGCGGTGCAAGCATACAAACCGCAAGCAAAACACACAACAGTTTTTTCAGTTTCACTTTTTCTCAATCCCTTCCTCTTTAAAATTTTTAATTATCGAAAATACCGAAAGCTTTAATGCCTCCATCTGCATTTTTAAATAATATTCGTCCTCAAACAGCGCGTAGTGCACCGCTGCGCGGACAAAGATAAATATAAATCCTGAAAGGATATTTGACGGTATGCCGAGCTTGGGTGAAAGCACCTTTGCATATTCGGTGTAGCGTTTGCTCACACCGTCAAAGAACAATTTTCCCTGTTCGACATATTTCGGGTGAGTGTAAACCTGATACATCAGACGGTATTTCTTGCCGTGTTTTTTTGCCGTCCAGTAGGGGATTTCTTCGATAAACCGCAAAATGTCGCTGGGGTTTTCGGGCGAAAGCGCCATAAAATCGTCCTCAACCTTTGCCATACAGTATGCGGTGGACTGCAAAATCAAATCGTCCACGTTGTCAAAGTATGCGTAAAGGTTTGCGCTGGTCATATTGCAGTATTTACCAAGCTCCTTTATGCCTGTGTCGCGCAGTCCGTTGTCGCAGTAACACTCAAAGCATCTTTCCATTATTTCTTTCTTTTTTTCTTCTTTGTAATCCGAATTTCTCATCAATTCACCTCTATTTATTGATTGATAAATAAATTGTATCATACAAATAAAAAAATTGCAATATATAATGTAAAAAAATAAAAAAATATTCCAAGTTTTTTCTCCTTGGAATATTTGCTAAAATAATTTTATGATTTTTTTGAAAAAATATGATAAAGCTAATTTGGAATTTCGGCGGTTTTTCCGTTGTCACGGCAGTATTTTATAGCCTGATAAACGTTTTTGACGCCGATAATTTCAGTGCCGCCGGCATTTTTCACGCTTTTGATGTTGTCGTACGGCAGAATTATGCGCGTGAAACCGAGCTTTTTAGCCTCATTGACGCGCTTTTCGGGATAGGTTATGCTGCGTACCTCGCCCGTTAAGCCGACTTCGCCGAGAATTACCGTTTTGTAGTCAACGATAAAATTTTTGTAGTTGGACGCAATCGCCATAACCGCCGCAAGGTCGGTTGCAGGCTCGCTTATTTTGAGTCCGCCGGCAATGTTTAAATAAACGTCCTGATTTTGCATATTGTAGCCGAGTTTTTTCTCCAAAATCGCAACGAGCATAATCGCGCGGTTGTAGTCAAGCCCCGTTGCCATACGGCGCGCGTTTCCGAAACCTGTGGGGGAGGAGAGCGCCTGAATTTCGGCGAGAATGGGGCGCGTACCCTCGAATGTGCAGGTTATAACCGAGCCGGACGCGTTTTCGGGACGTCCGCTTATCATCATTTCGGACGGATTTTTAACTTCGGCAAGTCCCGTGTCGGTCATTTCAAAAACGCCGATTTCGTTTGTCGAACCGAAACGGTTTTTGATTGTGCGCAAAATTCGGTAGCTTTGGTGGCGTTCGCCCTCAAAATAAAGTACGCAGTCCACCATATGCTCCAAAATTTTCGGACCGGCAATGCTTCCCTCTTTTGTGACGTGCCCCACAATCAGCACCGTTGTGCCCGACTGCTTTGCAAACCGCATAAGCGCGTGGGTGCACTCGCGCACCTGCGAAACACTGCCCGGAACCGAACCGCCGTCCTCCGAAAACATTGTCTGAATTGAATCGACTATAAGTATTCCGCTTTTTTCGTCCTTTGCCGCCTCGATTATTTTGTCGAGCGACGTTTCAGACAAAAGCGACAAGTTTTCGGTTGTGATTTTCAGCCTGTCGGCGCGGATTTTTATTTGGCTGAGCGACTCCTCGCCCGACGCGTAGAGAATTTTCTGTGATTTGCCGAGATATTCGCAAATCTGTAAAAGGAGAGTTGATTTTCCTATGCCGGGGTCGCCGCCCACAAGCACCATTTCTCCCGTCACAAGACCGCCTCCGAGTACGCGGTCAAGCTCTTTAAGATGCGTCACAACGCGCTTTTCCGACATCGACACGATTTCCGAAAGTTTTTTCGGTGCGTCAAACGATGTTATTCCGCGCGCCTTTGTCTTTTTGGTTTCGACAACCTCTTCTTCAAATGTATTCCAGCGTCCGCACGAGGGGCATTTGCCCAGCCATTTCACCGCTTCGTAACCGCATTCGATGCAGACAAATTTTGTTTTTTCAGCCATACTAAAACACCTCATTTATTTAATTTTATACTAAATCGGAGGAAATGTCCATATATATTTAACAAATAAATTTAAATTTGCGAAAAACGGAGAAAAACGCACAAAACAGTAAAATTTGAAAGATATGTGAAATCAAACAATAAAAACAGATGATTTTATGCAAAAATTGGTCAATTTTGATACTTGATTATGTTTATTCAATGGTATATAATACAACTTAGTGATTTTAAGAAATAACGGAATTTGCTTTTGAGGTGATTTTTGTGCCGGAAAGTTTAAGAATGATTATTTATTTTTTGAGTGCGTTTATATCGCTGTTTGTGTTTGCATACGGCGGTTATTATTTTGTTGTGTCAATTTTCGGCTGGTCTGACCGTCAGACAAACGTTATGCCGAAAACCAACAAAATTCACACTTTCGCTCTGCTTGTTGCGGCGCATAACGAGGAGGCGGTTATCGGTGAGATGGTGAAAAGCCTTTTCAAGCTTCACTATCCCAAAGAAGCGTTTGACGTTTATGTTATTGCCGACAACTGCACCGACGCAACCGCCGAGGTTGCACGAAATGCCGGCGCATACGTTTACAAGCGTACAAACGCAACCTTAAAAGGCAAGGGCCACGCGCTTGAATGGATGTTTGACAAAATCTTTAAAATGGATAAAAAATACGACAGTATTTCTATTTTTGACGCGGATAACCTTGTAAGCCAGAACTATCTTACAGAGATGAACAAAGAGCTTAACAAAGGCTATGAGGTTGTTCAGGGCAGTGTTGACAGCAAAAACCCGTTTGATTCGTGGGTTACCTGTGCATATTCGGTTTCGTTTTGGATGATTTCGCGCCTTTTCCAGAATGCGCGTTACAATCTCGGCATAACCTGTCAGTTAAGCGGTACGGGATTTGTTATTTCCACCGAGCTTTTGAAAGAAATGGGCTGGGGCGCAACCTGTCTTACCGAGGATATGGAATTTACCGCAAAACTTGCACTTACCGGCAGAAAAGTCGGCTGGGCTCACAAGGCGGTTGTATATGATGAAAAACCGCTCACGTTTATGCAGTCGTGGCACCAGAGAATACGCTGGATGCAGGGTCATTCCGACGTTGCGTCGAGATTTGCGAAAAAGCTTTTCATAAAGGCGTTTAAAGATAAAGACCTTTCGGCATTCGACTGCGGTGTTTACCTTTTACAGCCTGTCAAAATCTTGTGCCTTTTGTTTGTAACCGTTATGACGTGGGTTAAGGTTACGGGTGTAATAGATGTGTTTGAAATAAGCAAGGCTTTCGGCGACCCGCAGCTCTGGAGTGCTGTCGCGGTTTTGCAGATGATGTATATTCCGTTTGTTATAACCTACGAAAAGCGTATGATAAATTTGCGCCTTATATGGTGTTATGTAACTTTTTGGCTCTATTCGCTCACCTGGATACCGATTACCGTTATCGGCTGGCTGAAAAAAGACAACAAAGAGTGGTCGCACACCAAGCATACAAGGTCTATCACGCTTGAAGAACTTGAAGAAGCGGAAAAAATTCAAAATATTTAAAACAAATGAAATAATCAGCATCATTAAGCTTTTTATGCTTTTTGACGCTGATTTTTTTAATAAAAACTATTGCATATTTCTCGAAAAAGAGGTAAAATAAAAATATATTTCAAAAAAGGAGAAAGAAGATGTATACGACAGACGAAATCAGAAAGCAGGACCCGCAGGTTGCCGACGCAATCGAAATGGAAGTTGAAAGACAGCGCAGTAAAATCGAACTCATTGCAAGCGAAAATTTCGTAAGCAATGCGGTTATTGAGGCTATGGGCACACCGCTCACAAACAAGTATGCCGAGGGTTATCCGGGCAAAAGATACTACGGCGGCTGCGAATGTGTTGACATTGTTGAAAATCTTGCAATCGAAAGAGCAAAAAAGATTTTCGGCGCGGAACACGCAAACGTTCAGCCCCATTCGGGCGCGCAGGCTAATATGGCGGTATTTTTTGCAACACTCAAACCGGGTGACACCGTTCTCGGTATGAACCTTTCGCACGGCGGACACCTTTCGCACGGCAGTCCCGTGAATATGTCGGGTACATATTTCAATATTGTTCAGTACGGAGTTGACAAGGATACACAGGTTATCGACTACGACGAGGTTGAAAGAATTGCAGAGGAGTGCAAGCCTAAACTTATTGTCGCCGGCGCGAGCGCGTATTCGAGAACCATCGACTTTGAGCGTTTTGCAAAGATTGCGGAAAAAGTCGGCGCTTATCTTATGGTTGACATTGCTCACATTGCCGGTCTTGTTGCGGCAGGACTTCACCCGAGCCCAGTTCCGTATGCGGACTTTGTAACCACCACAACGCATAAAACCTTGAGAGGTCCCAGAGGCGGACTTATTCTCTGCAAAGAAAAATATGCTAAAATGATAAATAAAGCGGTATTCCCCGGTATTCAAGGCGGCCCGCTTATGCACATAATAGCCGCAAAAGCAGTTTGCTTCGGCGAGGCTCTGACGGACGAATTTAAATCTTATCAGACGCAGATTGTAAAAAATGCAAAAGCGCTTTGCGGTGCGCTTATCAAAAGAGGCTTTAAAATTGTGTCGGGCGGAACGGATAACCACCTTATGCTTATCGACCTCACAAATATGAATATAACGGGAAAAGAAGCGGAAAAACTTCTTGACGACGTGGGCGTTACCGTTAACAAAAACACAATTCCTTTTGAAACAACAAGTCCGTTTATCACAAGCGGAATAAGAATAGGCACACCGGCGGTTACGTCGCGCGGATTTAAAGAAGAGGATATGGACAAAATAGCTGAAATCATTTTCCTTACGCTTTCCGATTACGAAAAAGAACAGGATAACGTCCGTGCTATGGTTAAGGAACTTTGCGGAAAATATCCGCTGTACGAAAAATAATTTTTGAAAATAAATTCCTTGGTGATTGATATGAATATCCCATTGGCAGAGAGAATGCGTCCGACCCGTCTTGATGACGTCGTCGGACAAACTCATCTTATAGGGGAAGGCAAAATTCTGACGAATATTTTAAAAACGGGAAAAATTCCGAATATGATTTTTTACGGCCCGTCGGGAACGGGAAAAACCACCGTTGCGAACATCTGCGCAAACGCGGCGAACAGGGCTTTTTTTAAGCTTAACGCAACTACCGCGTCGCTCAAAGACGTGCGCGATATTGCCGACAAAATCGACAGTTACCCCGGCGGAATTTTGCTTTATCTCGACGAAATTCAAAATTTTAATAAAAAACAGCAGCAGTCGCTTTTGGAATATATCGAAAACGGCAAAATCACGCTGATTGCAAGCACTACCGAAAATCCGCATTTTTACGTTTACAATGCGATTTTGTCGCGTTCAACCGTGCTGGAATTTAAAAACATATCGCCCGACGAAATCAAAAAGGCGGTAATCCGTGCGGTGAAAGGCGTTGCAGGTGATTATCCCGACAGAAAAGTGACATTTTCGGACGAGGCAGTCGACCACATCGCAAACGCGAGCGGAGGCGACGTGCGAAAGGCGCTTAATGCCGTTGAAGTGTGCGTTTTGTCGCAGAGTTACAGTATGAACGAGGAAATTTCGGTCACGCTTGACGCTGCGGTTGACTGCACGCAGACGGGTTCGTTTGCGCACGATAAAAACGGCGACGGGCATTACGACGTTATAAGCGCGTTTCAAAAGTCAATCCGCGGAAGTGACGCGGACGCCGGAATTTACTATCTCGCGCGTCTGCTTGCCGGCGGTGACCTCATCACCGCGTGCAGGAGGCTTTTGGTTATCGCGTCGGAGGACGTGGGACTTGCGTATCCGAACGCGGTTGTCATCACCAAAGCGTGCGTGGACAGCGCGCTCCAGTTAGGACTTCCCGAGGCGCGTATTCCTCTTGCCGAGGCGGTTATTCTGCTTGCAAATTCGCCCAAGTCAAACTCCGCAATCTGCGCGATTGACGAGGCTATGCACGAGGTGGAAACCGCCGATACGGGCAGTGTTCCGCTCCATCTTAAAGATAGCCACTACAAGGGCGCGGTATCTCTCGGGCGCGGTGTGGAATACAAATATCCGCACAATTATGAGAACGCGTATGTTCCCCAGCAGTATTTGCCCGACAAAATCAAAAACAGAAAATATTACATTCCGCGGAACAACAAAACGGAAAATTCGTTTAAAGCATATCTCGAAAAAATCAAAGGGAGCGGTAAATGATGAAAATTTATACCAAAACGGGCGACGGGGGTTACAGCGATATTTTGGGCAAACGCGTGAAAAAATCGGATAAGATTTTCGCGCTTGTCGGCACGGTTGACAAGCTTAACGCGGTGTTGAGCCTCGGCGTGAATTTTTGCGCAGACGATAAAGTGAAAAGCGAGATTTTGGCTTTGCAAAGCGAAATTGTAAAGCTTAACGGAAAAATTTCGGGATACGGCGAGTTTGATTTTGACGTGTCGCAGTTTGAAGAAAGAATAGATTTTTACAGTGAAAAAACGGTCGGATTTTCGCTTTATAATATGCCTCAAAAAAGGGACAGCTCATTTTTTAATCTTGCGCGCACAATCTGCCGTGACGCGGAGCGCACTGCGGTGGAAATTGGCAGCGAAAACACCGGTTTGATACGGTATTTAAACAGAATGTCCGACTACCTTTATGCGGTCGGAAAATATCTTGACATTTAGCGGAGAAAAAATATGAAAAAAACGGCGGTTGTAACAGGCGCGTCGCGCGGAATAGGCAGGGCGGCGGCGATTGCGCTTGCAAAAGATTTTAACGTTGTTGTAAATTGCAGAAAAAATATTGACCTTGCGCGTAAAACCGCAGAGGAAATTATAAAAAACGGCGGAAGCGCGCTTGTTTACAGGGCTGATGTTTCGGTATTTGACGAGGCGCACGCGCTTTGCAAGTTTGCCGTTAAAAATTTCGGCGGTATAGACGTTTTGGTGAATAATGCAGGTATTGCTCAGCAAAAAGTTTTCTGCGACATAACCGAGGACGAATTTAAAAATATGATGCAGACAAACGTCGGCAGTGTTTTTAATATGTGCAAAGCGGTTATGGGCGAAATGATAGGCAAAAAAAGCGGAAAAATCATAAATATTTCGTCGGTGTGGGGCATTTGCGGTGCGTCGTGCGAGGTGCATTATTCCGCGTCAAAAGCGGCGGTGATAGGTTTTACAAAGGCGCTTGCACAGGAACTTGCGCCGTCGGGCATAAACGTAAACTGCGTTGCGCCGGGCGTTGTGGACACCGATATGTGCAAATTTGACGGCGAAACCAAAAAGCTTGTGACCGAGGATATTCCTTTGGGAAAAATCGCATCTCCCGAAAAAATTGCCGATACGATAGCGTTTTTGGCAAGCGATAAAGCAGACTACATCACAGGCGAGGTTGTAAACGTCAGCGGCGGTTTTGTTGTGTGACAAATTTTTATTGCAAATTGAAATTTTGTATGCTATAATGTAAATTGAGTTTATATGTTATGATAAAAAAGGAAGTTGAATATGCCAAACAATGTTAACACGGAAGAAAAGAAAGTGGTGTCGCGCGGCGGTGCGAAAAACGTCGGTATGCGCGATTATACCAAGGTTATTTTAAACGATAACACCGATTTTTCGATTGTCGAAGCGTATAAATCGACGAGAACAAATCTTGAATATGCGCTTGCGGCGGAGGAAGGCTGTAAAAAAATTATTTTCACCTCCGCAATGCCGAGCGAGGGCAAAACCACGTCTTGCATTAACACGGCTATCACGTTTGCGCTTGCTGGCGCGAAAATCGTGCTTATAGACGCGGACCTTCGCAAACCGAAGGTTCATATGTGTCTTGAACTTGAAAACACAACGGGATTTTCAAACTATCTTGCGGGTTTTGCGGAGCTTGACGACGTTATTCAGCATTGCAAAAACGGGTTGGACGTTATAACCAGCGGACAAATTCCGCCCAATCCGTCCGAGCTTTTGGTGTCGCCCAGAATGGAAAAGGCGCTTTTAAAACTTGCGGAAAAATACGATTATGTAATTATCGACGCGCCCCCCGTAAACATTGTGTCGGACGCGGTTTCAATGTCGAAATTCGTAACGGGCGTTGCGGTTGTTGTAAAAGAAGATTTCACTACGCACGACGCGCTTAAAAAAGCGCTTTCAAATCTTGAATTTGCAAACGCTAAAATTTTGGGATTTATCTTAAACGACGTTATGGCGCCGCGCGGATATTACTCAAAATATTATAAATACCGCTATCGTTACAATTATAATTACCGTTATAAGTATTCGAACTATGACGGCTACGATACGGCAGGACAGACAAAAAAAGACGAAAAGAAAGATAAATAGGAAAGTTATGATTGATTTTCACACGCATATTCTTCCTGAAATAGACGACGGCGCAAGGAGCGTAAGGCGCTCGCTTGAGATGTATGAATATCAGAAAAACAGCGGTGTTGACGCGCTTGTTGCAACACCGCATTTTTATCCCGACAATATGACGGTCGAAAGCTTTTTGCAAAAACGGAATAATGCTTACGAAAGGGTGCTTGAGGCGTCGGAGGAAAAGAAAATTTCGCTCATACCCACATATCTCGGCGCGGAGGCGGCGCTTGCGCCTGGGTTTTCGCGCATTGACGGCATAGAAAAGCTTTGCATAGGCAATTCAAACTATATCCTGGTGGAAATGCCTCACGACGGCTGGAACAGCGTCTGGGTTCAGCGCGAAATTTACTCGGTTTCCGCAAACAGAGGACTTATCCCGATTATTGCGCATATTGACCGATATATTCTGACGAAAAGTGATTTTAAAACACTTGACAGTTTTTTTGACCCTAATGTTTGTTTTCAGATAAATGCCGACTGTTATTTTTCGTTTTCGTCGCGCAGGCGTGCGAAAAAATTTGCAAAAATGAACGCCATACAGTTCGTCGGCTCGGACTGTCACAATATGTCCGACCGTGCGCCCACACTCGCAAAATGCGTGCAGATTATGAAAAAAATGCACGGCGAAGACTTTGTGAATGAGATTTTTGAAAACAGCAGAATTGTTGTAAATTCATAAAAATAAGGAAAAAGAATGATTTTAACCGAAAGACTTAAAAAAGTTGCAGAATATGTGAAAAATTCGCGCTGTCTTGCCGATATAGGCACCGACCACGGATATGTGCCGATTTTCTGCGTTAAAAACGGCACGGCGAAAACCGCGGTTGCGAGCGACGTCAACACAGGACCGTTAAAAAGCGCGGAGAAAAACATTGAAAAATACGGATTGTCGGAGAAAATTTCCGTCCGCTTGTCAAACGGATTTGAAAATTTTGAGAACGGAGAGTTTGACACCGCAGTGATTGCCGGAATGGGCGGACTTTTGATAAACGAAATTGTCGAAAAAGGCAAGAATAAATTTTCGGGCGAAACGCGCCTTATTATCCAGCCGATGATTGCGCAGAGCGAGGTTCGGCGCTATCTTTCGGAAAACGGATTTGTGATTGAGGACGAGAGCCTTGCGCGCGAGGGTAACAAAATTTACAATATTTTTCTGTGCAGAAAAGGCTTTGAAAAACTTTCGGAGTTTGATGTTTTCGTCGGAAAGCGCCTCTTTGAGAAAAAAGGCGAACTTTTTAAACGTCATATGGACGGCAAAATTTTCACTCTTACAAAAATCGTTGAGGGGCTTAAAAAAGCGGGAAACGGCGCCGATGAGCTTGAAAAGCGCGAGGCGGAACTCGGTTATTATTTAAAGGCAAGGAATGAATGTGATGCTTAAAGTTAAAGATATAGTTTCGTATTTTGAAAAAATCTGCCCTTTTTCGCTTTGCGAAGAATGGGACAATACGGGACTTTTGATAGGCGACGAAAACGCCGGGGTTACGCGGATTTTGGTGTGTCTTGACGTTGATGAATCTGTCGCACGGGAGGCGGCTGATAAAAAATGCGAACTTATTGTGTCGCACCACCCCGTGATTTTCCATCCGCTCAAAAAAATAAGTGCAAATTCGTGCGAGGGAATACTTATCAAAAACGGGATTTCGGCGGTGAGCGCGCATACAAATCTTGATGTTGCAAACGGCGGTCTTAACGATTATCTTGCCGAAAAACTCGGCTTGGAGAATACCGAAATTCTTGTTCCGGCGGGCGAATTTGACGGCAAAACGGTCGGTTACGGCAGATTTGCAAAACTTAAAAAGCCCGAAAAACTTATAGATATTGCAAAAAAATGCGCCGAAATTCTCGGTGCGGAAAGTCTGCGATATATGGGCGACGATGACCGAATTATCGAAAAAATCGCGGTAAATTCGGGAGGCGGTGCATCTATGGCGGACGCGTGTTTTGACAAAAATATTGGTCTTTATATTTCGGGAGATTTTAAATATTCAAATATGCGTGACTGCGCACAGCGCGGTCTTTGCGTGATTGACGCGGGGCATTATGAAACAGAGCACATTGTGTGCGAGTGGTTTAAAAAAGTTTTAAGCAAGAAATTTGACGCTGAAATTATAGCGAGCGAAAAAAACACGAATGTGATTAAATATTTGCATTAAAATTAAAAATATAAGTTAAAATATGAGTAATCCGAATAGTCGCAGATACAAGCCGAAAGGCTGTATATGAGGAAAGTCCGGGCATCGCAGGGCAGGGTGCCGGGTAGTTCCCGGTGAAGGCGACTTTAAGGAAAGTGCAACAGAAAAGAACCGCCGAAATTTTTCGGTAAGGGTGAAAAGGCGAGGTAAGAGCTCACCGCAGATTGGGAAATCAATCGGGCGTGTAAACCCCACCCGATGCAACACCGTGTAAAGGAGAAAATATTTGCCCGATATTCTCCGATAGAGGTGGCTGGAGCGTGTCAGAGATGGCAGGCGTAGATAGATGACTATTCACGACAGAACCCGGCTTACAGGATTACTCATTTTTAAATAAAAATAAACGCCTTTGCACAAGGAATAAAATCCGCTGCACAGGCGTTTTTTATTTTTACATTAAATAAGAAAATCGCACATCACCGCGTTGCAGACATAGTACGCTTCCTTTGAAAGCACAATTTTTTTGCCCTTTTTCTCAAGCATTTTTGTTGTGTTTAGGTGAAAGTCAAGCTTTTCTCCGAAAACCGAAAACATATCAATTCCGAATTTTTCTCTAAACTCTTCCTCGTCAATTCCGCTTTGCAAAAGGCGCAGATTGAGTATCATATATTCGCTCATTCTGCCGTTTTTGCCGATTTTTTCAACGTCCGATTTTGCAAAAGGCGAGGCGATATAATCCTCAATTTTTGCTTCATTTGTGTATCTTTCGCCGTTTATATATCCCGACGCACCGGCGCCTATTCCGTAATATTCACCGCCGTGCCAGTATTTTAAATTGTGGCGCGACAAAAAGTTTTCACTGCGCGCAAAGTTTGAAATTTCGTAATGCACAAACCCGTTTTCGCGCAGAAAATCGCAGATATACTCGTATTGATGCGCATATTCGTCGTCGGAAAACGGCACAAAAACCCCGTTTTCAACGTCGCTTGCGAGCGGTGTGCCGTCCTCAACCGCCAAGCCGTAGAGCGAAATGTGCGAAATATCGAGCGACACCGCCCTTTTCAGCGTTTCCGCAAGACTTTCCCTTGTCTGGTGCGGAATTGCGTACATAATGTCGATATTCACGTTGTCAATTCCGCATAAATGTGCGGTTTTGACGGCATTTTCAACGTCTTTTGCGGTGTGAATTCTGCCGATTGCCGAAAGCTCGTTTTGATTAAACGACTGCGCGCCTATGCTTATTCGATTGACGTTTTTTTCTGCATATGCCGATATGGTTTCGTAACTTGCCGATTTGGGGTTTGCCTCAACCGTAATTTCGGCATTTTTCTGCACGTCAAAATGCGAATAAATTTCGTCCAATACATTGACGATATATTTTTTGTCCACCGCCGACGGAGTGCCTCCTCCGATATACACGGTGTCGGTTTTATCTTTTTCAAGTGCGGATATTTGCCGTGACACCGCATCGAAATAGCTGTCTGCAAGGGGAAATTTGTCCGCATACGAATTAAATGCGCAGTAACGGCATTTTTTTGCGCAAAACGGAATATGAACGTAAACCGACCTAAAATTTTTATCCATCAGTCTATCTTCAAAACCGCCATAAATGCGTCCTGCGGAACTTCTACCGAGCCGACCTGACGCATACGTTTTTTTCCTTCCTTCTGCTTTTCAAGCAGTTTTTTCTTTCGCGTAATGTCACCGCCGTAGCACTTCGCCAAAACGTCCTTACGCATTGCCTTAACCGTTTCGCGCGCGATAATTTTATTGCCGATTGCCGCCTGTATCGGCACTTCAAACAGCTGGCGCGGAATGGATTCTTTAAGTTTTTCGGCAATTTTGCGTCCGCGCGAATATGCTTTTGACGAATGGACGATAAATGAGAGCGCGTCCACAACCGAGCCGTTGAGCATAATATCAAGCTTTACAAGGTCGGATTTCTGATAACCCGTAAGCTCGTAGTCAAACGACGCATAACCGCGTGTGCGCGATTTTAGCGCGTCAAAAAAGTCGTAAATGATTTCGTTGAGCGGAAGCGTGTAGTTGAGGCTCACGCGCGTATCGTCGATATACTGCATATCGTGATAAATTCCGCGTCTTTCCTGGCAAAGTTCCATAATATTGCCGATAAATTCCGTAGGCACCATTATCGACGCTTTGACAATCGGTTCCTCCATATATTCGATTTCCTGCTGGGGAGGAAGATTTGTCGGGTTTGAAATATCCAGCGTTTCGCCGTCGGTTTTGGTGATTTTGTAAATAACACTCGGCGCGGTGGTCACAAGGTCGAGATTATACTCGCGCTCCAGTCTTTCCTGGATAATTTCCATATGCAAAAGCCCCAAAAATCCGCATCTGAAACCAAATCCGAGTGCAAGCGAGGTTTCTGGTTCAAATGTCAGCGACGCGTCGTTGAGCTGAAGTTTTTCCAGTGCGTCGCGGAGGTCGGGATATTTTGCGCTGTCGGCAGGATATATACCCGAAAACACCATAGGATTAACCTTTTTGTAGCCGGGAAGCGGTTCTTTTGCGCCGTTTTCCGCAAGCGTTATGGTGTCGCCCACGCGTGCGTCGCGCACGTTTTTAATGCTTGCCGCAATATATCCGACCTCGCCCGCGGAGAGCGATTTTGACGGATTTAAGCCGAGAGGGGAGAGGTAACCCGTTTCTACAACATCAAAGCACGACGAGGTGGACATAAACTTAATCTTGTCGCCCGGCTTGATTTTGCCGTCGCGCAGGCGGACATACACGATAATTCCTTTGTACGAATCGTAATACGAGTCGAAAATAAGCGCCTTGAGCGGTGCGTTTTCGTCGCCCGACGGGGGAGGCATTTTCGTAACGACCGCCTCCAAAACGTCCTCAATGCCGATGCCGTTTTTTGCCGAGATAAGCGGTGCGTCCTCGGCGTCCAAGCCCATAACGTCCTCAATTTCGGCTTTCACCGCGTCGGGACGTGCGCTCGGCAGGTCGATTTTGTTTATAACCGGCACAATTTCAAGGTCGTGGTCTATTGCAAGATAGGTATTCGCAAGCGTCTGCGCCTCCACGCCCTGCGCCGCGTCAACTATCAAAACCGCGCCCTCGCACGCCGCAAGACTGCGCGAAACTTCGTAGTTGAAGTCGACGTGTCCCGGTGTGTCGATAAGATTGAGTGTGTATTCGTTGCCGTCTTTTGCCTTGTATAAAAGCTTTACCGCGCGCGCTTTTATTGTAATTCCCTTTTCGCGCTCAAGCTCCATATTATCCAAAATCTGG
Organism: Qingrenia yutianensis; assembly: GCF_014385105.1. Classification (NCBI taxonomy): domain Bacteria; kingdom Bacillati; phylum Bacillota; class Clostridia; order Eubacteriales; family Oscillospiraceae; genus Qingrenia; species Qingrenia yutianensis. Next base: position 19,255 of record NZ_JACRTE010000017.1, read on the forward strand.
TCTTGCATTTCGCGCTTTGTAAGCGAGCCCGTATATTCCAATATTCGGTCGGCAAGAGTTGATTTGCCGTGGTCTATATGCGCAATTATGCAGAAATTTCTGATATTGTCCTGATTTGTGGGCATATTTTTTGTTACTCCTTTTGCAAGTTAAATTAAAACAGATAAAATCATAATCATAGTTATTATAACACATATTTTTTCGTTGAGCAACATTTTTATAAAAAATAAAGACGGCTAAAACCGTCTTTAATAAATTAGTTATTATTTATATACACTGCCGAAGCTTGAAAGGGGCAGAAGCCTGAAAACAACCTTTCCGTCAACATTTTTTTCGGGAATGGGTCCGATAGCTCTGCTGTCCAAACTGCCGCCGGGGTTTCTGTTGTCGCCCAAAACGAAAACCTCGCCCTCTTTCACCGTGTACGGATAGGTGAGAGCGTGACCGATTTCGGTGGTTTTTCCCGTAATATACGGCTCGTCGAGAACTTCGCCGTCAACCGAAACGTCGTGCGTTACGGGGTCAATATCAACCGTCATACCGGCAGTTGCGATAACTCTTTTAACGTAGTGCTTGCTTGTATCTGCGGGCGGTTTTAAAATTACAATATCGCCGACTGTCGGTTTATACATAAGCTTTGTTACAAAAAGCTTGTCGCGGTCGGCAAGCGTCGGCGTCATAGACGTTCCGCTCACGTTTACGAGCGTGAAAAGAAACGCTTTTATAATGAACGCAAGAACCACTGCTATTGCAATCGACACAATCCAATCCACCGTTTCTTTCTGCCACGAATTTTTTGCAGGAGGTACTTCCTCCTCGGGAACAGCTGTTACATTTTCATTATCCAAACGAATTACCTCCTAAATTTGTAAAAATTTGCGCATAATGCATAAAATGCTATGACAAACCGAGCCGGAAAGCCATAGCATATGTTTACGCAATCAAAATTATTATTTGATTTTTTCTTTAACTTTTGCTGCCTTACCGACTCTTTCTCTGATGTAGTAAAGCTTCGCTCTTCTAACCTTACCGCTTCTTACAACCTCGATTTTTGCAATCTTGGGCGAGTTAACGGGGAACGTTCTTTCAACGCCTACGCCGTAAGAAACACGTCTTACTGTGAAAGTTTCGGAAATACCGCCGTGTTTTTTGCAGATGATTGTACCTTCAAAAATCTGAATTCTTTCACGGTTTCCTTCTGTAACCTTAACGTGAACTTTAATTGTGTCGCCGACATTAAGCTGCGGAAGGTCGTTTCTGATCTGACCTTGTGTGATGCTGTTAAGAATATCCACTTGAAATATCCTCCTTCCTTTCCAAGACGTTCGTGCAAGAAAATACGCAAAAAATGCAAAGCTTGACAGAGGACCGTCCGTTTTACCAAAATATTTTATCACAAAATAATGAACATTGCAAGTGTTTTTTTAATTTTTTTGCAAATTTTTGTTCATAATAAAAAGTGCCGACGCAAAAAAAGCCTTTTGCTTCGGCAGTTTATAATGTTGGAAATAAATTTGAAAAATTTTCAAAAAAACTGTTGACAAACGGCGAAAAAATTGATATAATCTTAAAAGTCGGCTGACAAAGCCGCTTTGTTTCGTAAGTTTGATGTTTTTTGAATTTATTTTTAAAAAACTATTGACAAGCTTTGAAATTTTTGGTATTATATATTGGTCGGCTATTTGACTACAAAAAATGATATGCGGGTGTAGTTCAACGGCTAGAATCCCAGCCTTCCAAGCTGGTTGTGTGGGTTCGATTCCCATCACCCGCTCCATTTTTAAAACGGTTTGGTTGATAAGTTCAATATTTTTAAGTTGGGGTTTGATTCCTTGGCACAGTATGCGCCTGTAGCTCAGTCGGATAGAGCAACTGCCTTCTAAGCAGTGGGTCGGGAGTTCGAATCTCTCCAGGCGCGCCACTAAAGCTTTTACCAAAAGGTATGGTGGGTATAGCTCAGCTGGTTAGAGCGCTAGATTGTGGCTCTAGAGGCCATCGGTTCGAATCCGATTACCCACCCCATTTACTTTTATGTATTGGGCTGTAGCCAAGTCGGTAAGGCACCAGATTTTGATTCTGGCATTTCGTTGGTTCGAGTCCAGCCAGCCCAGCCATTTATTTTTAAAAATTTAATACGGGCCATTAGCTCAGTCGGCAGAGCACTTGACTTTTAATCAAGGTGTCCGGAGTTCGAATCTCCGATGGCTCACCAAGTCGGAACAAGCAAAACTTGTTCCGACTTTTTTATTTCATAAAAAATCCTCATAACGCTCCGTCATTCCTCCTTTTCCGCAAAAAGGCACGATCGGCTCGTCCGTCCGCTTGTAAACGCGCTTATTTACGGCTCATTGCCAACCTTGCGCAAAAATATAAACAAAATTTGGAACTTTTTCGGCACTTGAAACGTCTAAACATTAAAGGGAGGTTTTAAAATGAAAAAATTTATTGCGGTATTCACTGCGCTGACGCTCGTTTTATCGTCGGTCTGCGCGTTTGCAATCGGCGAAAAGGCAGGGGATATATATGCGACGGACATCGTTACATATGTAAAAGGTGCGCCGATTACGTCGTACAACATAGGCGGAAAAACGGTTATTGACGCCGAAATTTTAAACTGGCACTATGCGTTTGACGTTTACTGGTATGAAAACGAACGTCTGCTCGACATAACCGACAAAGGTTTCGATTTTGTGTCGCTCCAGGCGGCGGCAGGGGACGTTGTTGAAAAAATCGACGGCAAACCCGGCGACGCGGTTGGCAGTTACTACACGACCGACATTGTGACAAAGCTCAACGGGAATGTGATTGAAAGTTACAACATCGGGGGCAGAACGGTGATTGTTGCCGAAGAAATGGCGAAATGCGGATATGACGTTGCGTGGGACGAAAATGCGCGCACGCTCAAAATTTCGTTTACGTCCGACACGTTCGCCGAGGATACCGACATCGGCAAAGTTTCGTCCACCAAGGGCGGTACTCTCGAAAAAGAAAAAACGGACTTCTATTCTATGGGAACGGTTAGAAACGGTTCGGTTATTTTCGACGGCGGAGAGCTTGACGTTGACGGAAAAATCTACCGCAGCGGCTGGCAAAACACCGCGTATATTCCGCTTGTGAAAACGCTTAACGCGATAAACGCGAAATACGAGTGGAACAACGAGGACAAAATTCTTACCGTTACATATGACGAAAATGCAAAGTTTCCGCTTAAAGACGCGAAAAACGAAGAGTGGGCATCTCTTGCGCGCGCCGGTTTTTACACCTCGTCTTTCCCGATTACGCTTTTGGTGAACGGCAAAGAATATCAGAACAGAACAGGACTTCATCAGTACCGTTTTAACGCGTCACGAAGCACGGTGAATGCTGAAATTATCGACGGCGAAGTTTACATCACAAGCAACACTTTTGCCGATTTTACGGGATATTCCACCGATGACGGCATAAATTTATACAAAAAAGTGCAGTCGTCGTTTGCCGACGAGCTTAACGCAAAAATGCCGGCAGACAAAAATTATATGTTCTCGCCGGTCAGCATAAAGCTTGCGCTGGGGCTTCTTTTGAACGGCGCGGACGGCGAAACGAAAGACGAAATCGTGAATGCGCTTGGAATTTCGGGCGTTGACAGCTTTAACGAATACAACAAAAAGCTTGCCGACACCCTCACAACAGACCAAAATTTCACGCTTGACATTGCAAATTCAATTTTCCTCAACACCGACCGCGCGGAGGGTGAATTTAAAGAGGATTACACAAATACGCTTAAAAATTATTACGGCGCAGAGCCTATGAAAGTGACCGACAAAAACGCGGTTTCGGCGGTGAACGACTGGGTTAACGAGAAAACGAAAGGTAAAATCCCGACGCTTGCAAAAAGCAACGAATACTCGGCATTTCTCGCCAATGCGATTTATTTTAAAGCAGGCTGGCAGAACGAGTTTCCCGCAAGCCGAACGGCAAAAGATACGTTTACCGATTTGAACGGCAAAAAAACCGAGATTGATTTTATGAACAACACCGAAAAATTCCGTTATTATACGGAAAACGGCGTTGAGGCGGCGGTTTTGCCGTATAAAATGTATTCGTATAACGCGGAAAGCGGAGTCGGCACACAGAGCGCGTCGAACCTCTGTATGGTGGTTGTGAAAGGCGACGGACACGGCAAAAATTTAAGCGAAATCGCGAAAAATGCGTCGGACGGCACAACACCGGTGCAGAAACTAAATTTGAAAATGCCGAAATTTGAGCTTAAATTTGAAACGCCGCTCAATAAAATGCTGATGGATTTGGGCATTAAAACGGCATTTACCAACGGCGCGGATTTGTCGAAAATGATAGACGGCAATATTTGCGTGACCGACACAATCCATAAAACGTATATCAAGGTTGACGAGAAAGGCACCGAGGCGGCCGCCGCGACGGGAATTGCGGTCGGCGTGACAAGCCTTGCGCCCGTTGAAGAACCGATTGATTTCTTCCTTGATACACCTTTCAGCTATGTTATTCTCGATACAAATTCGGGAGAAATATTGTTTATCGGACAGTATTCGTTCGCAGAATAAAAATTTGTAAAATGAAAAAAGACGGCTTTTTCCGGTCATTGGTAAAACAGTAACATCAACAGACTGTCAAGCGGAGTTGCTAAAAAACACGCATATCACTTTTTAAGGCGGTATGCGTGTTTTTGTATAAAGAAAACCACGCGATAGTCGCGTGGTTCAAAAAAGGTTAACCGATGAACAAAAATCCTTCTATGCGTTATAATAAGATTGACCTGTCAGTCAATAATAAAAACACATAGGAGGATTTTATCTATGGTCGGAGTGACAGGACTTGAACCTGACAAATTTACTTATATATAGCACAAAAATTAAATTCCGACAACATTTTGACAACTAAAATTGAAAGTCATTTAGTTTTTTACGAGTTTCTTCTTTTCTCGTTTCTCTGATATGGGTATATATTTGACGCGTAAGGTTTATATCGGAATGCCCCATAAGTTCCTGCGCATCTTTGATGTCGACACCTGCCTCAAACAGCATTGTCGCGTATGCGTGACGGAGCTGGTGGGCGGTTAGGTGCACATTATATTTATTTTGATAATTTTTCCACCTGCAAGAAAGCTGACGTTTTGTAAGAGGTGAGCCGTCGTCGTTGCAGAAAACAAGTCCGCTTTTATTTTTCGGAATTTTCTTTGCAAGGCGGTCGAGCAATACAACCGTTCTTTTACTGTTTTCGGTTTTTGTGCGGTTTTCTATAACGGGGCGGTTGCCGTCGTGCAGAAGATGTTTATTTATTGTAATAATCTTATCTTTAAAATTTATATCTTCATAGCTTAATGCCAGCGCCTCTGATATACGAAGTCCTGTATACAGTAAAAAATACGGGAGAAAGTCAAAACCTTTACAATGTGCGTCTACTGTTTTTATCTCCGATGTTGACGGCATTTCCCTCTCTTTTTTAGGCAAGTTTGCCGGAAGTCTTATTTCCACAGTCGGGTTTGCGTCAACGTATCTGTTAAGAACGGCATACTGAAAAATCATATTTAATATGCTTTTGTGATTTGCAATCGTCTTTTTGTAATATCCTTTTGCTATAAGCGAATTTATAAAAACATTGACTTCTGCAACCGATATGGATTTTATCGGCATTTTTCCGAACCAATCAGCAACGCGTTCATATGCTGCCGAGGTGTTTTTCCGATAATTTATATCAGACACCTTTTTGCGGTACTGTGTGTCCCATTCGTCGGCAACGGCGGAAAACGGTTTTCCTTTTTCTTCCTGCTCTTTATATTCCAGCATTTGGCGTTCAATGTCTTTTTCGGCTTTTCTTTGTGTAACCTCGGCGGAATAAAAATATATTTTTCTGCCGTTTATTGTGACAGTCTTTACATATCGGCCGTCTTTTCGTTTGGTTAACATAATTTATACATCACCCTTTATTTTTTTATTGACAAATAAAGGCGCAATATGATAAACTATACTTGTATGTGTAGTATAGGTTTTGTGCCTATATTCATCTTCAATCCCTTTTTGCAGCTGCAACTGCGGAAGGGGATATTTTTATTGTGTTATTTAAACAATTTAAACAAATCTCCAATACCGAAAGAAGTTTTATTATAAACTTTGTTGTATGCGGCCTTTTTAGGGTTTTTTATCCACCCCATCCCCTTTTTACCGTATCCGGGGATTAGAGCCTTTTTCACTGCACGTTTTGCTCTGCCGGTTGTTCTTGCCTTTAATGAACGTTTCAGCGACGGTGTTCTCAATCCGAATTTCATATTCTACACCTCAATTCATTTTATCAAACTAACGCAGATGCTCTTGTTTTTAGTTGCTCGGATAGATTGTAAATATCCGATATTTTATCTATATTATACTTCTCTTGTTTATCACCATTTGGGATAATAAGATATTTAGTGTGTTCTTTGAGGTATATGCGACAAACCCAACGAGTAACCTTATTATCAATTAAAACAGAAAAATAACTTACCGTGTCTTTATATGTAATTCGATTTAATTCAATATCATTGCCCAATATTGATTTTATAATATAGAATGACTGCAACTCTTCCGCCGTCGTTATAATTTCGTCAGCTGGTTCTATTCCGGTAATTTCCTCGGTTTCCTCTTCGGCTGGTGTTTCGCTATTAAGCGCCGTTTTAATCTTGTCATTTACAATCTCATTTATATACGCAGAAATCGACTTCTTAACAAGCGGTTTAAACTTGTCAACAACGTTTTGCAAGAGCCGTCCTTCGTAAATATCAGATGATAAAATAAGCCTTGTAAACTCATCAGAAGGAGTTGTAAACTCCCTTTTTAAAAATGCTTTAATCAATCCGCAGTATTTTAACTCCGATGCACTGTTTAATATATTATTTTTGTCAAAATTTTCTTTTGAGAATTTTTTCAGTTCTGCAATATCGCTGTCACGCAAATTCAAAAGGTCAACAGTCAAAAACGGTGTAGTATCCATTTTATTTGTTTCTTCAAGGTCGGTGTAAAATTTGTATATAACACCGTTTGTCAAGATTGCAAATTTTGCGTTTGACGTTCCGAAATATCTAAAGAGTTGTGAATCGTGCTTGTCTAATGTTTCGGTTATGCTTTTTGCTTCTATAAGGATAGTAGGTTCATTATCGAGTATAATCGCATAATCAACCTTTTCACCCTTCTTAATTCCTACGTCGGCTATGTATTCCGGCACAAACTCCATAGGATTAAACACATCATATCCGAGCATTGAGAAAAACGGCATTATGAGTGACGTTTTTGTTGCTTCTTCCGTTTTAATATTCTCTTTTAAATCTTCAATTCGACCAATAAATGATTTTATTTTTTCTTCAAACATTTTTCTAACTCCTTTTTAGAAATTTTATTCAATCGCATAACCGCATATATTTATATAATATTCAAATGCCTGCTGAACGAGTTGGCAAGTGACGTCGAGTTTATCGGCGATTTCCCAACACTCTGTATACCCGCTTTTTACGGCTGATAAAAGCCTATCAAACGGAATAAGTGTGTTTATGGTCCAGCGTTTGGCATTTTCCTCGCACTTCTCACGTATGCAATATGATTCGGTTGAGCAATAGAGCGAACCTGTTTCGCAATGTCCGATTTCGTGTGCGAGTGTTTCTTTTTCATCTATTGAATTTTTGCACATACTTTTATTTATTGCAATATGGTGAATATCGTCGTCGGTACGCACCGCTAACCCTTTTAAGGGCATAGAATTAAATTCTTGAACATCTATTTCTTTTTCTTTGGCAAGTTCAAGGAGTTTTTCATTTGTCATATGTACTCACTCCTCTTTTTTATTTTTGGATTTCAAAAATCTCACAAAATCCAATACCGCCTGCTTGTCGTCATCAGTAAGCTCTTCTGTTTCTGTATAGAGTGCGAACCGTACGCCTTCGAGTTCTTTGTCAAGGTCAACAGGTTTCGGTTCATCTTCTTCCAAGTCCATAATAAACGAAGGCGGTACTTGGAGTGCATTGGCAAGGAGTACAATTTTATCACGGCGCATATTTGCTATGTCACCGCTCTCCCAGCGGGAAACGGTTGCCTCACTAACCCCGACTTTTTTTGCTACTTCAAGCATAGTAAGACCTAATTCAATTCGTCTGTTTTTAATTTTTTCATTTATATCCATAAAATCACCTCTTGACATACTGTCGAAAATGTGCTAATATAAATGTAGAAAGGGAGCAACAATAGTTGTTTCCGCAAATAAACCGTTTATTTAAGTAAACCGTCTACTATGCAGAGTAGGCGGTTATTTCTTTATGTAAAGAATAATTATCGTTATAAGTAATGTAAAACAAATAACTTCTTCCATAGTCACACCCCCCTTTTCGGTAGGTGTCGGAAACAACCGCCGCTCCCTTAACTACAAATAGTATTGTAAAACAAAACTTGCAAAAAAGCAAGTGTTTTTTTAAGAAATATATAAAAAACTTGCAAAAAAGTATTGACAAGACAGAAAAATTATGTTATATTTAACTTACGAAAACGCAAGAAAAGAGGTGCGGACATTGTTTAATCAAAATTTACTCAAGGCAAAAATAATAGAAAAAGGTATATCTACAATAAAGCTTTGTAATGAATTGGGTATCTGCGAAGCTACATTTTATCGGAAAATATCACGAAATGGCGATTTTTCAAGATTTGAAATAAAAAAAATTACCGATACACTTGATTTGTCAGCTGAAGAAAGGGATAATATTTTTTTTGCACATTGACTTACGTAAACGCAAGGAAATTGATTGTGAGGTGATTGGAATGAGAAAAAAACTAATGGAAAGTGAAACACTGCGCGAGAAGTATTTGCACAAATACTGGCACGCAGTGGCGGTAACTACAATATCGATTTTAACTACTGTAATTGTTTTCTTAATTATTGTTTTAATTTTTATGAAGTTAATAACATAAAAATCAACGAGGTTACCAAAATCAACATAATTCAGAAAGAAGGTGAAACGAATGGAAAAGATGAAATACGCGCTTTTGCGCCGGGATATGTTTGTTCAAGGCATAACGCAAAATGACATCAGTGCGGTGCTCGGAAAATCGCAGACATATTTAACGACAAGATTTCACGGAAGCAAGTGCTTTACGATTGACGAGGGTTACAAAATACTTGATGTTTTAAAAGTACCGCGTGAAAAGCTTGCCGAATATTTTCCGTATTCGGGTTACGCGCAGTAGAAAGGAGTTTAAAAAATGACGTACATACAAATGATACTCGGCGTTTTGGTTATAGGTTCGCTGGGCGGATACGAGTGCGGAAACGCGACGTTTTTACAGGCGGTTTTTAACGCACTGGCGTTTTCGGCGCTCATCGGCTTGGTGCAGATACTGAAAATGCGCAAAAAAAGAGCCGTTGTCAAGCAACGGCAAGATAAAAATAAAGATAAGATAAACTACAACTATTATACTTGGTAAATCTCAATTTGTCAAGAGGGGAATTTTTAAACCGTGATAAAAACGGCACGCACTTTGCGGATCCGTGCACTAAAAGGACGTTTACTCCATCGCGTTCTTTGTCATAAAATCATACAAAATACGGCGTTTTGGCAAACAGCGCTGTATCTATGCATACACCCTCTTGGCAAACATTCGGCACGGTTTAAACAGTTTGTTTCGTCGGCTTTGTTCTGCAAAAAGCATAAGCTGTACAATATATTAAATTTTCAAGGAGCAAGTAAAAATGGCTGATATAATGCTTATGGGTAAAAACCCGAACTACATAGGGGCATACGATTTATACGACTTGGACGTTAAAGAAATAACTGTAACGATAAAAAACTTCCGCGAGGAAGAAGTTGTTACAAACGGCAAATCCGAGGCGTGCGCGGTGATGTATTTTGAGGAAGATTTCAAACCTATGATTGTCAACCCGACCAACAAAAAGGTACTGGCGAAACTTTTTCACTCAAAACTTACCGAAAAAATGGTCGGAAAACGGATAACAATTCATATTGAGCAGGTTAAGGCGTTCGGCAAAATTTACGACGCGCTCCGCATTAAGGACGTTTTGCCGAGAAATGTAAGCGCAAAAAAATATTACTGCGCGGACTGCGGAGGTGAGATTGCTCCGGCACACTCGATGACCGCCGAACAGATGAGCGCATACACAAGTAAAAAATACGGGCGCGCACTTTGTGAGGCGTGCGCTGTAAAAGAAAATCAAAATAAAAATAAAGGTGAGGTAAACAATGAAAACAACGAAAATCAAGATTAGGAACTTATTCGGGATATCCGAAACGGAGCTTGACGGAAAGAGCATTGAAATTACAGGTACAAACGGTGTGGGTAAAACCTCGGTAATCGATGCGGTAAGATATGCGCTCACAAATTCGTCGAACAGAGATTACATTCTCAAAAAAGGCGAAAACGAGGGCGAAATACTTATTGAAACCGACACCGGGCTTTACATAAACCGCAAAAAGAGAAGCGGACAAGCCGACTACAAGTCTGTAAAGGAAAACTGGAAAGAGATAAACTCGCCCGAAAGCTTTTTGCAAAAGCTTTTTACACCGCTTCAGATTGACCCTGTGGCATTTACGCAGATGACGAAAAACGAACAAAACAGGGTTATACTCGACCTTATAGAATTTGACTGGGATTTAAACTGGATAAAAGAAAAATTCGGCGAAATTCCCGAAAATGTAAACTACGAACAGAACATTTTGCAGGTTTTGAGCGACATTCAGTCGGAAAAGGGCGATTACTTCCAAAGACGGCAGAACATCAACCGCGATATGCGCAACAAGCTTGCATTTATTGAGGACCTTGCAAAAGACATCCCCGAAAACTACGACGCTGATTACTGGGAAAATTACGATTTGAGCGGTGCTTACAAAAAGCTTGCGGAAATAAATGCGGAAAACGGCAAAATCACACGTGCAAAGACTTTTCTCGACGGTTACAACGGAAAAATGCGCGGTATTGAGGCAGAAAAGGAAATTGCAATATCGCGGGAGGAAAAAGCTATAAACGACGAGCGCACAAGCCTTTTATCGGGCATTGAGCGAATGAAAGCTGAAATCAGAGCCTCGGAGGAAAAACTCGGCGGTCTTGAAACAAAGCTTGCCGACAAAAAAGCGCTCATAGAAAGCAGGTTTTCCGAGAGTGTTGCAAAGCTTGACGCCGACACGCGCATCGCAAATGAATATGCGTCAAAAACCGTTGCCGACACAACCGAACTTGAAGATGAAATAAACGAGGCTGACGCGATGAAAAGCCACATAAGCGATTACAGGAGAATTGTTCAGCTCCGTAGCGAAACGGACGAGCTTAAAAAACAGTCCGACAGTCTTACGGCGAAAATTGAGCTTGCGAGAACGCTTCCGGGCGAAATTTTGCAGACGGCTACAATTCCTGTTGAGGGGCTGACGGTAAAGGACGGTATTCCCCTTATAAACGGTTTGCCGGTGTCGAATTTGTCCGAGGGAGAGCAGCTTGACCTCTGCGTTGACGTTGCCCTTTCAAAACCCAATTCATTGCAGATTATACTCATTGACGGAGCGGAAAAACTATCTGACGAAAACAGGAAAAGACTGTATGAAAAATGTGCCGGCAAGGGCTTGCAGTTTATAGCGGCGCGAACCACAAACGATAACGAAATGGAGATTAAATATTTATGTTAACGAATGAAAATTATTTCTCAACCGAAAATCAGTTAAAATATATGGGCGTGTCGCAGTTCAAGGCGTTTGAAGAGTGCGAATTCGGTGCGCTTGCTGAAATTAAGGGCGAATACAAACGCGAACAAACGGTGTCAATGCTTGTGGGTTCATACGTTGACGCGCATTTTGAGGGGACGCTTGACATATTCAAGGCGAAAAACCCGCAGATATTTAAGAAAAACGGCGAACTGTTATCGCAGTATGTGCACGCGAATGAAATTATATCGCACATTGAGCGGGACAAGCTTTTTATGCAATATATGTCGGGCAAAAAGCAGGTTATTATGACGGGCGAAATTGAGGGTGTTCCCGTTAAAATAAAGATTGACTCTTACCTGCCCGACAAGATTGTAGACTTGAAAATTATGAAAGACTTTGCGCCCGTATACAAAGAGGGACAGGGAAAACTCTTATGGTTTGAGGCGTGGCGCTACGATTTGCAGGGCGCGGTGTATCAGGAAATTGTAAGACAGAACACGGGAAAAACTTTGCCGTTTTATCTTGCGGCCGCTACTAAAGAGGGCGTTCCCGACATTGACATTATAGAAATATCGCAGAGTGCGCTGGACTTTGAATTAAACCGTTTTAAAGAAAAAATTACATATTACGACGCGGTAAAAAATGGATTTATCGAGCCTCGCCGATGCGAAAGGTGCAACGCGTGCAAGGCGACAAAAATTCTTACGGAAGCGAAGAAATCGGAGGATTTGGCTGATGAATACTGTTAATTTGGTAGGACGGCTCACAAAGGATGTTGAGCTTAAACAATACGACGGGGGCAATTCTTTTGCACGCTTTTCGGTTGCGGTGCAGAGGAAATTTAAAAGCAAGTCGGGCGATTATGAGGCGGACTTCATAAACTGTGTTTCATTCGGCAAGACTGCGGAATTTTTGGAGAAATATTTTGCAAAAGGTCAATGGATAGGTATAACGGGAAAGCTTCAGTCGAAAAAGTGGGACGAGGACGGTACCACGCGCTACGGTATGGAGGTTATCGCCGACAGCGTATTTTTTACAAGCGAGAAAAGGGGCGGTTCGTCTGCATCGGACAACACATCATTTGCGCCGCAGGGTGATATAGGCTTCCCCGAAAATGCTGATGATTTGCCGTTTTAGGGGGGGTGCGCATAGATGACGATACAAATTGATACGCGCGAGAAACAAAGAGCCGTTAAACAGATAATTGCGCATTTTGACAGGTGCGGTATTAAACATTATCCGTCAAAGCTTTATGTGGGCGACTATATGAACCTTGACAATCCGAGGCTTATTATCGACAGAAAACAGAATTTATCTGAAATTTACACAAACGTATGCCAAGGACACAAAAGATTTTGCGCCGAGTTAAAACGTGCGCAGGATATGGGAATTAAAATCATTATTCTGTGCGAGCACGGTTTTGGTATAAAGAGCCTTGACGACGTGAAAAGCTGGTATAATCCGCGCCTTGACAAAACTCCCTATGCGTGGGACGGCGAGCGTTTATTCAAGGTTTTAAGCACGATTAAGGACAAATACGGTATTGATTACGTGTTTTGCGAAAAACGCGAAACAGGCGCGAAAATTGTTGAGATTTTAGGTGTTTGATATGACTGATATATTAGGCAGAATAAAAGAAAACGTAAAAATGAGCGAACTTTTGGCGAAGTACGGATTTAAAATCGAAAAGGGCGGTGCGGTATGCTGCCCTTTTCACAACGAGAAAACACCGTCGTTTAAGATTTACAAAAACGGAACCCGTTATCACTGCTTCGGATGCGGTGAAAGCGGTGACGTGGTAACCTTTGTTATGAAATATTGCGGAATTGATTTTAAACAGGCGATTGCAAGGATAAATTATGAATTTAACCTTAATTTACAGGGTGGTAAAAATCTTACCTTGAGAGAAAATGTCAAACGCAGTAAAGAAATTGCAAAGAGAAACGAATTGAAAAACCGCATTGTCCGCCTTAAAGAAGTTATTGACATTGCATATTCGCTTTTATGTAAGGCGGAAAGAAAAAGGCGCGAAAACATACCGAAAAGCAATGCGGACATAAACGAAATATATGTGCGGAGCCTGCACGAAATCGATTTATACGAATTTGAAATTTCATATTATGAAAGCGAGGTGGAAAATCTTGAACGAGAAAGTGCCGAATTATACAAAAGAGGATTTTCTGACCGGCACAAAGCCGTTTGAATGGTTATGGCAGTTTAGAGATAACAAGTTGAAATTTAAGCAGCTTACAAGCGTTATGCAGGAAAAAGCAAAGTCGGTAAAGGTGCTTAACTTTGTAGCCTTGTTAAAGGCGTATATGGAAATGGCAAATCTTGAAAGCGGTGTCGAGGGCGAGAGCGTGACAGAATTTACAAATCAGCCTGCGGAGCTTAGATGCGGACGCTGGACGGCAGACGATTTCGGAGTTACCACGACCGACAAATTCGGATTTGAGGTTGTTGCCTGCTCGCACCCTATTATGCCGGTGCAAAGACTTGTTAACATAGACACGGGACTTGAAAAACTGAAACTTGCGTTTTCAAAGGGCGGACGGTGGCGCGAAATTATCGTTGACAAAACCACGCTTGCGAGCAAAAATTCCATTACAAACCTTGCAGGTTTCGGCGTTGCGGTAAACAGCGAAAATGCAAAATATCTTGTGCAGTATCTTACCGACATTGAGGCGCTTAATTACCGCGAAATTGAAGAAGTAAACGCGGTTTCCCGTCTTGGGTGGATAGATGACTACGGATTTTCGCCGTATGTGGACAACCTCGTTTTTGATGGTGAGAACACGTTCAGACACTTTTTTGAAAGCGTCACCGAGTGCGGAAGTTATGATAAGTGGCTTGAACTTGCACTCAAAATACGAAAAGGCAGTGTGTATGCAAGACTTCTTTTGGCGGCTTCGTTCTCGTCGGTTTTGGTGCATCCCTGCGGAGGTATGCCGTTTTTCGTTCACCTTTGGGGCGGTACGGAAACGGGTAAAACCGTCGGACTTATGCTTGCCGCATCTGTTTGGGGAAATCCGAAAATAGGACGTTTTGCGCATACATTTAATGCTACATCGGTGGCACAGGAACTTCAGGCGTCGTTTGTAAACAGTCTACCCCTTATTATGGACGAATTACAGATTGTCAAGGACAAGAAAAATTTTGACAACATCATCTATATGCTTTCGGAAGGAAGTGGAAAATCGAGAGGGCAAAAAACGGGTGGCGTGCAAAAAAGCGGTGAATGGCACAACTGTATATTAACAACGGGCGAAATGCCGATAAGCAACGACAACTCCGGCGGAGGTGCTGTAAACAGAATTATTCAGCTTGATTGCAAGGATATAAAACTGTTTGACGACCCGGTACGTGTTGCGGAAACAATCAAGTTAAACTACGGGTTTGCAGGGCGTGAGTTTATTGAAACACTGTCCGAACCCGACAATATGAAATATGCAAAGGATTTGCAAAAGTGTATTTTTGAGCTTGTGGCGAACGGCGAAACAACGGAAAAGCAGGCTTTGGCGGCAAGCATTATATTAACCGCCGACCAACTTATTGACGAGTGGATTTTTAAAGACGGGCAAAAGCTTAAACTTACCGATATTGAGCCGTTTTTATCTACCAAAAAGGATGTTTCGGCAAATGAGAGGGCTCTGGCGTTTCTGTATGATTTTGTGGCGATAAACACCTCGAAATTCATAACCAGCGAAACGCTTTACGCTGCCGTACATAACGAAAAAATGCCCGAAATTTGGGGTGTGATGGACGGCGAATACACTTACATAATAAAGAGCCAGTTTGATAAAATTATGCAGAATGAGGGATATAACGCGACTGCATTTTTATCTTGGGCGAAGCAAAACGACATCATAACCTGCGAGAAAAACAAGACCACGAAGCTTAAAAGAATTTTGGGACGTGTTACAAGGTGCGTTTTTTTAAAGAACGCGAAAATGGACGAAAGCCCTGATATTATGGGAAATATTGACATTCCGTACTAATAAGGGTGTACCCTTTGTAACACCTGTAACACGCAAAATGATATACATATATATACAAAACACTATATATACCCCGAATGTAAAAATTGAGTATATGTTTGCTATATATAGAGAAAATTCAAAAATAGGTGGTACGGGTGTTACAACCGCATTACAAAAGGTTTTTTGGGTGTTACAAATGAGGTTACACAGGTGGTACAAAGTGTTACGGATTTGAATAATTAAAAAATTGGAGGAAGAAAGATGAATAAAAAATTTATATCGTTAATGATTTTAATTGTTACTATGGTTTCTTTAGTGGGTTGCAGTGAGGTTGACAAGGTTAATTACAACATATCGAAACAGGCTGACTATTTTGAATGTGAACGTAAAATTACGGTTTATAACGCCCGAACGGATAACATTATTCTTGAAGCTGAAGGTTATATGAGTATATCGAACAACAACACAAATGAACTTGTTATTACGGTTAAGACCGGTCCGAACGAATATAAAAAGAATTATGTGTATCTCAATAGCTATACGATGTATGCGGTTGAGGACATAACCGGCACACATACGGACCCTTATCACTACAAACTTTACTGGCATACAGAAGTTTTGCCCGCCGTTGAAGCAAGACCGTAAGAAAAGGAGCGATAATAATGGATAAGGTAAACGAAAAAGCAACGATATTTGATTATGCAAGGATGTGCAAATTTTATGATGATTGTGATGATTGCCCTCTGTTTCTGAAGTGTAGTGCGCTGATAGCAGAAGAACCCGACAAAGCCAACGAAATAATCCTCAAATGGTGCAAAGAACACCCTGTTGAAACAAGGCAGGATAGGCTTTTGAAGATGTTTCCGAAAGTAAGAACGTGCAATGGGGTAATAGACATTTGTCCTATAAGCTTTGGAGGGAAGTGCAGTGTTGGAAATAAATGTTGTTCTGAATGTGAAAAAGAATATTGGCTTGCGGAGGTAGACAAAAATGAGTGAATTTAATAAAAATCTATATATGGTAAAAGGTATTTTTGTGCAAGACGAAACAGAACCGATAGTAACAGGATTTTACTATATAGATGAGCACGG
>NZ_JACRTE010000018.1 GCF_014385105.1 Qingrenia yutianensis
TGTGCTTTTATGCTATATATGAGCTGAAGGATGAAATCCCGAAATATGGATTTCATCCTTCGAAAAACACTTAAATTATATTATCATTTTGGAGTTTACACAAAATCGGGGAAATACCCTTTTTGTTGTATAAAGAAAATTCTGTATTGATACTTATTATTTTATTTTCACGGTAAATTTTTTATCTGCATTTACAATTACAGCAAAGTTTCCGCTTTCGTAATCAGTTTCTGAAATTTCAAAAACTTTTGAGTTTGTTACGCTTATTCCTGGATTTAGATTGCTCAAAATTTTTCGGTTTGGATCAGTTTCAGCTGCATAATAACTCGATGCATCAATATCCGAGTTAAACGTTATGCCGTCAGAATTTTTCAGCTTTATATCAGGGCAGGAAAACGAAGACACCGGTTCTTCCGAGATGTTTTTATATTCAAAATCAACGCAAACAAATATACCTCCGTCTGATGCTTGTTTTGAAAAATATTGTCCGCCGACATTTTTATTCGTATGAACATCTTTTGACATTTAGTAAATGTCATATTTTTGCTTATTATAACATATAATTTTTATATTGACAAGCACTAAATGTCAAAAAGTGAGGTGAATTTATGTTTATTAACAAAACTGATGACTGATTGAACAATATTTGCGGTAAAAATGTCGCAAATTTCCGAAAAAAATTAAAAATATCCCAGCGCGAAATTGCTGACAGACTTCAGCTTACGGGGCTTGATGTTGATAAAAATGCAATTCAGCGTATTGAGTGCGGAAAGAGATTTGTAACCGACATCGAGATTATTGCGCTTTCAAAGGTGTTAAATTGCAGTTACGCCGAACTTTTGGAGCAATAAGATTTATAGACAAATCCGCAGCAAACGAGGTATTTGTCCGCTGCGGATTTTTAAGAGTTTCTATTCAAATTTTAAAAGTTTTATAAAAAGTCCGCCCTGAACGGTTCGGTTTTGAAAACCGCGCATAATTGCTGTGCTTGAATAATACCAGTCCGTAAACGGCACGCGATCGTTTGTGTCGTTGAGCATATCAAGCATTGCCATCACAATTTTATCGGTGTATTCCGCGTCGTCCGAAAGCACAGTTGACCACAGCTGCCAGTCGCTTTTGGTGTAGTCGCTCCTGCTGTCAAGCGGAAGTCCGTACTTATTTATCTTGGTTTTGTAGTATTTTATTTCATCTTCAAAAATATCTTCATCAAAAATATTCAAACCAAAAAGTTTATCCCATACAAGATTATATTTTATGCTCCAGCTTCCGTTTTGGTCAAACGCGAGCTTGTAATGATTGCCGTCTTTTGCGCGTTCTTTCCACTTTTTCGCCAAATCCTTTGCAATATTTGTATATTTTGCGCCGTCCTGTACCTTGCCCATCATATCAAGCAACATACCCCACGATGCAATTCCCATAATTGCCTTAACAGAAAGGTTGCAGTTGTGCGCCAGGTGACCTGCAAAATCGTCGGTGCAAAGCTGATTTTCGGGGTCAAAGCCGAATTTTACGAGATAATCTGTCCATTTTTGCAGAATGTCAAAATGCTTAACTGCATAATCGGCGTTTTTTGCTTTTTTGCAAACCGCCGCAACGCACAAAATCATATTTCCGCATTCTTCAATCGGCATCTGCGCGCTATACATAAGTTCGCCCGCCGAAATTCCGTAAACCTGACCGTTGAGCAACGGATACTGACCGGCATCGTGCGGTGCAAATTCAAATTTCCAAGCCTTGCTTGACGCAAAATCAAAAATGGGTTCGAGCATATATTCAACGAGTTTCGGCTGATAAATAAGAAAAAGCGGAATTGACGGATAGGTTACGTCAACGGTGGCGGCGCAACCGTTTGAAAAGCATTCTTTTGACACAAAAAGCCCCTTTTCGCCGTCGCAAACAAGCTTATGCGAGGCAATCGCCTGACGGTATGCGATTGACACAATTTTTGCGTAACCGTCTGAAATTTTTCGTGCGTCCGATAATAATTTATTGTCAAAATTTTTAACCTTTTCGGCGATAATTTCATAGTTTTTGAGTGCGTCGCAAAGTGCGTCAAAAAAGCTTTTTCCGTCCTTTTTGTAATATGCGTCAACGGTTTTTCCGAAATATTCAAGCGAATGAATATCGTCATAGCCGATACACAAAAAATCGTTTGTACCGTAAGCGTCAACGTCAAATTCATTGAAATAATATAGAACGGGATACACAGCATTTTCGCTTTCGCCTGCCTTGACTTTTTTGCCGAAAAGCGACGTTTCGCCTGTGTTTTCGCCTCTGTAAGCACGTGTTTTTACACCGTCGTCGGCAGCGCCGATTTTGCCGTTTCGCGCGGCGAGATGGAGATGTCCCCAGCTTATACGCAAATCGTCACCGCTTTCTTTGAGCATTTTTCCGCTGCAATTAGTTATGTATGCCGAAATGTCACTGCGCCCGAAATAAACCGTTTCGTCGGGAGTGTTCACCGCCAAAAGTGCGGAAACATCAAAATAAAATGCGCATTTGTGATTTTTTCCGTCGGTCGGTTTTACGCTGTAGGAAACGTACGAAACGGGACGGCTCAAAAGGTCTAAATCGTCCAAAATAAGCGGAGTGAAAAAGCAAACCTCAAGCTCGATTTTTTCGTCCGCAAAGGTGTATACGGTTTTGAGCGGTGTCACACGCACGTTTTTCTGCTCGATATTTTTCGGGCCGAATATGTTTTTATTGGGATTGTGGCACATTCTGCCCATAAAAACTTTCGGTGTGCCGTCAACCGTGATTATGCCGGTCATCGAGTGCTGACTGCCCGTCCAGTGGCGCGTAAAATCGCCGTTTAGGGTGCCGCACATCGACCACACGTTAAAATACGGGTCGCAGGTTATGAGCGGATATGCCGGAAACTTCTGCGTTGATAATTTCATATAAAAACCTCCTATCTTGACAATTTAATTATATCATTGTATAATTTGCTTAACAAGCTATAAAATTGATATAAATATGAGGAATGTTGATATGAGAGAGGATATAGTTTCGTTTGCCGAGAATAAGGATATGCCTTTTCGGGTTCTGATGTGCGGAATTTCATACTGCGATTACAGTTACAGAATTGAGCGCCAAAATTCAGAGCTGAATGTTATAGAATACATAATTTCGGGCACCGGCACGGTGAATGACAACGGCAGAATTTTTAATCCGCGCGAGGGAGATATTTATTTTTTAAAATGCGGTGAAAATCATTTGTACTATTCGGACGCTGACGAGCCGTGGACGAAAATCTGGCTGAATTTTTCGGGACGTCTTGCCTCGAAAATTACCGAGTGTTACAATCTTGAAAAAGAGATTTATTTTCATGCGCCCGAATTAAAAAGTTATTTTTATGAATTTTACGATATTTCGCGGTCGTGTATCGGTGCAAAGGCGGTGTGCGAACAGTCGTCGGTTGTGTTTCTGCGCCTTGCGCAAAGGCTTTGCGAATATTGCAAGGATAAAACGTCAGCACGCGGTTCGGTTGCGTATAAGGTGAAAAATTACATTGACGATATGACCGATTATTCGCAAAAGCTTGATGATATTGCACAGAAAATGTCGTATTCAAAAAACCATATAATACGCGAATTTAAGGCGGAATTCGGTATTGCGCCGTATGAGTATATGCTCCGCAGACGTTTTGAAATTGCCGGGTCGCTCCTTAAAAACACCGCGTATTCGGTTTCGGAAATATCCGAAAAGCTTGGTTTTTGCGATACGGGATATTTTTCGGGACAGTTCGGCATACGTTACGGAGCGTCACCGAGCGAGTACCGAAAGAAGTGAGTTTTTTGAAGTTTGGCAAAAAGCGCGGAAAATTTTAATTTAATCATCGAAAACACTTGACAAGCGCTTATTTTTAAGGTATAATATCAAGGTATTGTGATAAAGGGGTATAGCTCAGTTGGTAGAGCAGCGGTCTCCAAAACCGCGTGCCGTGAGTTCAAGTCTTACTACCCCTGCCACGTCGGAACAAGTTTCACTTGTTCCGATTTTTTATTTCATAAAAAATCAGTCACCCGTTCCACTGTTCCTCCTCTTTCGCAAAAGGTCACATTCGCGTCGGCTATTCGGTTGCAAGCGCCCTCATAACGCCTTTGGCTCATTACCAACCTTTTGCGAGTGTGCCTGCGGCACAAATATCTCTATGGTTCGACTTTTTTGTCTATAATGCGGCTAACCCTATCGGTTGCCGTTTTTTTAGTATGCAGACATCACTGTTTTATGAGCATTATTCATTATTTTTTTAGGTCTTTTTCTGTTTATTTTTATCTTAGGTTTTGCATTTATTTTCATCTCTTTATACCTCTTTCGCCGTCGGCGACGACGGCACGAACATATCCTAAGTTCAGATATATATTATTTTAATGATATACCCATATATAATATGGAGAATAATTTTGGAGGTATTTATTATGACTAAAGAAAAGAACACAATAAGAACGGAGCTGCTTTTTGACAATGACGGAGAAAGCAAGCTGAAATTATCCGTTGAGTGGGACAAAAACAAGAAAAAGGCTTGTGTTATTATGCTTCGTTTCGGAAAGGGTGACGGAATTTACTTTGACAAAAGCACAAGCCAGTGTGTTAAAAATCTTTCATCTATGGATTACGGAGGGGTTGATATTGTCAATTTGTTTTCATCTCCTGATATGGAAATGAACGATACCAACATCAACACTATTAAAAACGCAGTTACTGTTGCCGATACGGTTGTTTATACCGTGGGTGTAGGCAAGAAGAATTACAAAGCATTTCAAACGGCTCAAAGTCTGATTTTGCCGATTATTGAGAATGTGAGGGAAAAGCTCTTTTGCATTTCCGACAGTGACGGAAACGGATTTTATCATCCGCTTTGTCCAAAGGTCGATACTTGGCATTTAACGAAATTCAACACTAAAGATTTATTATCGCTGTAGAGTTTAAGCTCTGCAGTTTTTTTAATGGAGGTTATTTATGATTAAATTAGGAACGGAAAAGGAATTATTTAAGATTAAACATCTGCCGATTAACATTCAAACCGCTATATCTGAAGATATAAAAATCTTGGATGACAGCTATGGCAAAGACAGAAATATTGATGTTGATATGGGCGGTTTTGTTGTTGTATGCAATAAGGGAGAACGGCTTAATATTGAGAATTTTCAAATTGATTTTGAGGTGACTGAATTTTTACAAGCCATTTGTCCCTATGTGAAAAAGCTCTATATATCAGGCACAGAGCGGAATATCATCATATATAAAAAACAGGAATAATACGGACAAACACAAGGACAACGGGATTTTACTTCTGAAATCGGATTTGGTAAAATATTACCAAGAGGTGGTAAACGTGGGAGGTGAACAAGCAAAAAAGCTGTTTAGGCATTGGAAATTTGAACACTATGTTGTTCGAATTTCCAATGCCGAATTCCGTTTATGAGGAAATTTCGGAAGAATTTGGTTTTGATGTTGCAATTAAGATGTATCAGATTTATAAGGTTATGCAGATTTCATTTCCGACCCGTCTTTTTAACCCTGAATATGTCAAAAAGCAAATTCCGATAGAATATGACGGAACTAATGTTAAGCAGTTAGCAAAAAAATACGGCTACAGTGAGAAAACCGTAAGACGAATGATTAAAGATTTATGAGGAGGAAATTATGAGGAAGAGTATAACATCGGTGATGTTGGCTGTTTGTATTTTGTTATCGGCAAACAGTGTTTTTGCGTTAAATTTGTATAACTACACCACAAAAGAAGAATTGTATCTGGACGACGAGGGCTGGTCAGAAAAGGGGCTTGAAGCCTACAAGAGCGAATGCCGAGAAGAAGGATTTATTCCCGAGGACGAAATTCCTGCCGAGGATTTGGTAACGTTGTATTCAGCAGACGGAAGAACAATGAAAACCGTGTATTTTCTTGTCGATACCTATAAAAACCTTGGATGGACGCTTGCAAAACCTGTGACAATGTATGCATGCTTCGGACGGAAGAACGATAAGTGTTTTGGAAAGCGAAGTTGAAGATTACAAAAAGGTAGGCTGGTTTGTAAATTCGGAAGTTACAATGTATTCCTTGGACGGACGTTCGGTCAGCGTGCCGATATCAGAGGTTAACGAATATAAAAGAGTCGGTTGGTACGAAACAAAAGTCACATCCGTAACTATGTATGCGCCCGACGGCAGAACATTATCGGTTGAGAATACCGAGGCAGAGGCACAGAAAAAAGCCGGCCGGTATGAAAGTTTAGCTGAGGCAAAAGCAGCGGCGAAAGCGCAGTCTGCACAACACACCGCACAACCGAAACAGGAGCAGAAAAGCTCGTATTCGATAAGCGGCTGCTACGAAAATACGAGATTCCGAACATTTACAAATATAACGGGAATATCGTATTCGGATAAGTCGTCTACCGACACGGGAAGCACTATTTACAACTACGGATATGTGCCGGAAGAATACATTTATTCGTATATTGCGGCTTTGCAAAATGACGGATTAACATATGACGGAGCTGAAAATTACGGTGTTTCGCTGCTTTTGACAATGCGTGACACAAACAACGGTGCTATGCTTATTATGGCATATGACGGGTTCGGCAAGACCTTGAGAATATCCGTCGCACCTTAAGAAACACACACTTTTGTGCAAAATTTCTTTGCAATACCATTGATTTTTACAAAACAATGTGCTACAATCATAGTGAAGTTAAACTTAACTAACTTAATACTGTTAACGGAAATCGGAGGGGTAACTATGATGAAGTATATCGGGTTTTACTGGAATGTTCTGGCGCCTTTGATGAAAGGCAGTATCAAAAAGCGTTTCGGGAGAGACATTGCCGATAAGGCGATAAAAAACGGCAAGGAAAAATACAGGTATATTCTCGAAAAAGCGAACGATTTGGGAAATCATAATCCTCTTGCGCACAATGCATATTTTGCCTATGCATTTGTTGCCGCGTGGCTCGGCTGTGACAAGGCGCTGACGCCTGAACAGATGGGCGATGTGATGGGCGACGTTCTGCACAAGGTCGGTTTTCTTTTCAGCACCACCGATATGAACAAAAAATCGCACGTTGAAAAATATAAGAAAATATTGGGAAAGTACATAGACTGGCAGTCGGAAAACCTAAAAAAATATCCGTCGTCCTGGAAAATGTATGTTGATGATGTACCGAATGGTTTTTCGTATCATTTCACATCGTGTCCCATTGCCGCGACCTGCAAAAAGCTCGGCTTTCCCGAAATTATGCCGCCGCTTTGCCAAACCGATCACACGATGGCGGCTATCAGGCACGGAAAACTTAAACGTAACGGTACCATTGCGGACGGCGCGGACATATGCGATTACTGGTTTATAGGAGATAAGGATAATTTTCAGTAGTCATCAGAGAGTTGTACCCCGTATGCCTTGCATACAATGCATTAAAACGGACGTTTGCCGGAAACGGATTTTCGGCAGACGTCTGCTTTTAATAAAAATTTATCAAAACTATTGACAAATTAAAAAACGTGTGGTATTATTCTAACAGGGTTAGTAAACACTAACTTAATATTTATAGGCGGTGAAGATAAACGCTTATATTTTTTGAAAGTGGGTTAGTTAAAACTAACTTTGTGAAAGGAGTACACTATGCTTGAAGCATTGCTTGCGTATCACTGCGCGCCGGCATTTGCCGGAATAAAGCCTGCAAACATCGCAGCCTGTCAAAAATCAAAGTATCCCGATTTGCACGGCGAGCTTGAAAAACTTAACGGCGAGCTGAACTGCAAGGGCATTTACATAGATATTCTGTGCGAATGTGAAAAACACGCGCTCGTGATTGCTTACCGCAAAAGCGTGCTGGATAAGCATTTGCACCAAAGCGCAAATCGCGCGTTTCTTTCGCATTACGGCTATGCAAAAGACGGAAATTTCGACGATTATGTAAATACGCTGAAATCGCGTCTTGACGGCGACAGTTTTCCGCACGAAATCGGCGTTTTTCTGGGATATCCTCTGCGTGATATATATTGCTTTATAAACCACCGCAACGAGGGCTGTAAGCTGGTGGGCGAGTGGAAGGTTTATCACAATGCCGAGGAGGCGAAAAAGACATTTTCGAGGTTTAAGGCATGCCGAAAAGCACTTTTTCGCCGCGTTACGCAAAGAGGCAGAACACTTGCACAGATTTTTTGCGCGGCGTAAATATATTGAATTTTAAGATTGTAAGGTTATCGGAAAAATTCGGTAATTTGCATAAATTTATTAAAGGGGAGGTTTTACAAAATGAGTAAAACGGCAGTTATTTATTGGAGCGGTACAGGCAATACGGAGACAATGGCGCAGGCGGTTGCGGAGGGCGCAAAATCGGTTAATCCCGATACGGCGTATTTTTCGGTTTCGGAAATCTCGGCAGATGACGCCTCAAGCTATGATACGCTTATTTTAGGTTGTCCCGCAATGGGTTCCGAGGTTTTGGAGGAAGATGAATTTGAACCGTTTTTCACTGCGCTTGAAGGAAAAATTTCGGGCAAAAACGTTGCGCTTTTCGGCTCTTACGGCTGGGGCGACGGCGAATGGATGAGAAACTGGGAGGAACGCGTTACCGGCGCAGGCGCCAAACTTGTCGGCGGCGAGGGATTGATTATCAACGAAACACCCGACGACGCAGGACTTGAACAGTGCAAAGAGCTCGGCAAAAAAGCCGCGGAAGCATAATAAAACACAAAGAAATCAAATAAATTAAAAACGGCGGTACGGTTTAAAGTGTAAGTAAGCTGTACCGCCGTTTTACGTTAATTTTTAAAACACCTTTTGACAGACAAGTATATTTTCGGGTATATGATAAAATATATACTTGAAAGGTTGTGAAAATTATGAATGAAAGAGTTGTTACAAAAGCACTTGCAGAAAAATTCAGAGCGTATCTTTACGAGGAGGAGAAAAGCGAAAACACAATCGAAAAATATCTGCGCGACGTTCGTTTTTTTGCGGAAAACGTCGGCAATAAAAAACTGCATAAAAGCGATGTTTTGGAATACAAGCATACATTGTGCCAAAGATACGCGCCGAGGAGCGTAAATTCCGTTATTTCGTCGCTCAACGCATTTTTTATGTTCGCCGAGTGGTATGAATTAAAGATAAAAACGCTGAAAATTCAAAAGCAGATTTTTGCCGACAAAAAACGCGAGCTTGAAAAAAGCGAATACGAAAAACTTCTCACGGCGGCAAAGGATAAGAAAAACGAGCGTTTGTATTATTTAATGCAGACAATCGCGAGCACGGGACTCCGCGTGTCGGAAATACGGTATGTGACGGTTGACGCGGTTAAAAACGGCGAGGCGGTTATAAACTGCAAGGGCAAAATCAGGCAGGTATTTCTGCCGAAAAAGCTATGTGTTATGCTTAAATCGTATGTCAAATCGCAGGGGATAAAAAGCGGTTCGGTGTTTGTTTCCAAAAACGGAAATCCGCTCAATCGGTGCAATATCTGGAAAATGCTCAAACTTTTGTGCGAAAGCGCAAACGTAGACAAATCGAAAGTTTTTCCGCACAATTTCCGTCATCTTTTCGCGCGGACGTTTTATTCACTGCAAAAGGATATAGTCCGTCTTGCGGACATTCTGGGACATTCAAGCATAAACACAACAAGAATTTACACAATGGAAACGGGAGAAATCCACCGCAGGCAAATACAGCATCTCGGACTTTTGCGGTGCTGAAAAAAGAAAAAAACCACATAATCAGTATTATGTGATTTAAAATTTTAAAGTACATATAAGATACAGTTCGATTATAGCATTGAACTTTGCTGATGTCAATATATTGTCGGTACTTTTAAACAAAAAATATCAATTTTCATCATTTTTCACAAAAACAGACACGGCATTAAGACCAATGCTATTTTAATTTTGACATTGGTCTTGATTTTTGCAATCAATTTTCCGCATTTTTCGACAATTTTTCATTATTTTAAATAAAAACTTTTCAAAAAACACATTCGGCAAAGAAAAAACCGTTTTGTCCGCAACATAATACTGATTATGTTACGGGCAATTTTTTTTGCAGAAAAATAAAACGTACGCTCAGAAGGCAAAACGGGGGGTGGTTAAAATGAGGACTGCCGCTTATCAGGTGGACGAAAAAGACATTTTGGAAAGGATATTTTCGTTTTTCGTCAACCGCGGACTTGAAAACGTGACAATACGCGAATTAAGCAAAGGCACGGGGCTGGTCCAGGGCACGCTCTACTACTGGTTCGGTGACAAAACAAACATCATCTGCGAAAGCGCGGAATACGGCTTGAAAAAAGTCACCGACGAAATATTCGATTATGTTTTTGCGAATATGAACGACCTGCGCGCGTTCTTTTCGGGCTGTCCTGACGAAATAAGCCGATACAAAAACGAACTGCGTTTTATCTATCAAATGGCGGTAAGTCCCGTGTGCCGAGAAAACCGAAAATGTAGCAAAGATTTTAAAATCCCGATAAAAAAATCGGGATTTTATTTTTTTGCAAAAAAGTGTTGACAAACTACAAATGTAGTTATATAATAAAATCAACGACAGTCGTAGTTTATAAATTGGAGGTTATAAAAATGCCGAGGCAAACAATTACAGAATCGGAATATGAAGTTATGAAGGTTTTATGGAAAGCGGAAAAAAGTATGACGACGGGAGGAATTTATAAAGAGCTTGAGTTTACAGGCTGGTCGAAAAACACCGTTGCAACGCTTATTTCGCGCCTTTGCGAGAAAAAAGTCATCACATACGACGCTAAAGGAAAGTTTCATTATTACCGCGCAGTGCTCTGCGAAAACGATTACAGCGTCAGCGAAACAAAGTCGTTTATATCAAAGATGTTCGGCGGTTCGGTGAAAAATATGGTGGCGTCGCTTTACGAAAACGACGAACTTTCAAAGGAGGATATCGAGCAATTAAGGGCAATGCTCGACGGTGAAAAATGATGCGCGAAATCTTTAAAACAGTGCTTGTTTTAAGCGCCGAGGGCGCGGTGTTAACGCTTTTGCTTATGATTTTAAAGCCGTATACGTCCAAAAAATTTTCGGCGCGCTGGCAAAAATACATCTGGCTTGCGGTTATCGTTTGTATGCTCGTGCCTGCGTGGAAATTCATTCCCGAAAGAAACGTGCAAAAATACGCACCGCAGATTGTGACAACGCGTCAGAGCACAAACCGCACGGACGCAAATATTGTTGACACGAAAATAAACAACGGCGGTGAAAACGGCGTTAAACCCGCCGAAAATCCCGTGACAAAGCCTAAAATAAGAATAAATATTTTTGATTTGTTTTCGTATTTATGGCTTATCGGCGTGATTGTGTTTTTTATTCTCGGAGCTGCAAATTACTGTGTTTTTCTTGCAAAGCACCGAAAAAACAGTATAAATTTGGAGGAAAACCGCACGTTTGACGAGGTGAAAGATGAACTTAAAATAAAACGCAAAATATGCGTGAGAATATCGCGCGCCGACACGTCGCCTATGCTTGTGGGAATGGTGTTCCCCGTGATTTATCTTCCGAGCGTTCCACTTGACAAAGAGAGCGAAAAAATGGTGTTCCGCCACGAGCTTATGCACTTTAAAAAGCGCGATTTGCTGTATAAATACATAAGCTTTGCCGTAAATGCTCTGCATTGGTTCAACCCGTTTGCGTATGTTTTGAGCACAAACATCGCAGAGTCGTGCGAAACGGCGTGTGATACCGCGGTGGTTAAAAATATGGACGGCGATATGAAAAACCTTTATATGAAAACGATTTTGGATTTGGCACAGAAAAAGAAATCATAAAAATCATTAAAAAGGAGGTTTTAACAATGTTTGAAAAATTTTATACAACAAAAATGAGCGAGAACGGAAAAATGTTAAAGCACCGTTTTAACAAAATCCGCACAAACGTCAGCAAAAGAGCGCGCTTTGCATCGTATATCACGCTTGCAGTGATAATATCGGTATTTGCTTTCGGTGCGTGCCTTGCCGCCGCGGCGGAAAATGCGGAAATCGGAAACGGAACTTTAATTATAAACGGCGAGCGCCACACCGTTGACATAAGGCATTTCGAATGTGAAAAATATCCGAACAGCGACAAGTATTATCTGCCTTTGAGAAAGGTTTTTGAATATCTTAACTGCACAGTGAATTATGACGTTGACAAAAGCACCGTTCCCGACTTTATGAAAGGAAACAAAGCGTTTCCGCAGTATGGGTGGGACGGCGAGGAGCGTTACGCGGTTGACAAAATTTCCGAGCAGATGTACGGTGCGACGACTTCCGCAAACACAAATATGCCGATTATAGAAATTGTATCGCCCAAGGGCAAAAAATATTATTGCCAGGTCGGAAGCTGTATTTTTAATGGTATGTGGACACCGCCCGTTGTGGTGAGTGACGGCAAGGCTTATGTTTCGGTCCGCGCGATTGCTATGTATCTTGTGCCCGATGAAATAAGCTATAAAGAGGCAAGTATGATAGGCTGGGACGACATTGCAAACGATACATATTACGATGGCAGGCTCACGCTTGACGAAGAAAATATGACGGTGACAATAAATGAAAACGAACCTGTACAAAGCAAGGCGAACAATACCGCGTTAAACCTCGGCAGGGAGATTATAGCCCGTATAGAAAGCAAAAAATATCTTGTTGTCCAAACAAAGGACAATGCGATTACCGTTATCCTTAAAAAGGACGGTTCAATATTTTATGAGGCGTCATATCCCGATTTTAATAAAGATATTTACATCGCGTTTGCCGACGAGAATACAGTTACTTTGAACACGTTTGACCCAAACGCGGAAAACGGACTGAAAGAATTTGACCGCATTGATTTGCGCCCGAGGAGTGCAAAAAGTGAGTAAAATTTTTGAGATGTGGATAAACAATTCCGAAAAAATCATATCCGCAAAAGAAATCCCAAATGCGGAAAAGGTTTATTTTGAAACAAACGAAAAATTTATAAAGGTTTTGGATTTGCTTGTTGAAAGAGGATACAGAATAGGATAGGAGGTTTTAACAATGTTTGAAAAATTTTATACAACAAAAATGAGCGAAAACGGAAAAATGTTAAAGCACCGTTTTAACAAAATCCGCACAAACGTCAGCAAAAGAGCGCGCGTTGCGTCGTATATCACGCTTGCGGTGATAATATCGGTATTCGCTTTCGGCGCGTGCCTTGCCGCCGCGGCGGATATGCAGAGCGTACGCTATCAGGTTTACGACGGTGAAAAGTTTGTCAATTTCAAAAACGAGCCGTTTGTTTACAAGGATTTGTATTATCTTCCTTTGCGCGAAACGCTCAATATTTTCGGTATTACCGATATAGCATACGACAACGGGCAGATTGAAGTTTCTCTCCCAGCCGGAATGAAACAGCACATCGGCACAGCCACCGGCGAAAGCAGTGATGCGCCGACGGAATTGGGGCTTGAAATCGGCAAGGATATTGCATATCTTGCGCCGAATTACGGAAATGTTGTAATCCAAGGAGTGCCGATTTTATATAACGATTTAACATATGTGCCGATTTATCTTTTTGAAATACTCATCCAGGCGGGTCATATTCCCGATTTTCAGTTTAACGTAATCCGCACAGACGACCCGAAGGCATATTATTCCGACGGCGAGGAGGTTTATATCGGCACGGTATACGAGCAGGACGCATATAATCCCGTAAACGCGGACGGAACGGCAAAAATCGTGAAAAGGATTATTGTAGACGAAAACGGGAAAGCGCTCATAGTAATTCCCGTTGAAAAGCAGATAAAGGAGAACATAGAGGCGCGCTTTGACGCAGGCGACGTAAACATTTGGAGCAGTATGCGCGGTTACAAAGACCTTGCCGAGAGTCTGCATATGGTTTACAATTTGCGCGGAGAGGGAATTGAAACGTCGGTATTTGACCAGATTTATGATTATACCGACCAATACTACACGGCAGACAGTGTGAAAGCGTATGTCACGTCGGCGGATATTATCCGCGTGCCAAATTCCCCCAAAACCTATGATGGAATGGAAAAAATAAGACCGCTTATAACCAACACCTACGGCAAATAAAACAAAAGGGCAGTCGTCTGAAGACTGCTCTTTTTTAATGTCCGCTTGACTAATGCATAGTTTTTTAGTATAATTTAATGCAAAGGAAGTGGACGGATTGAATACAGAAATATCTAAAGCGGCGGTTGACGCGCTTGTTAAAAATAAAAATTTAACCGACGGCGAATTTAAGGCGCTTTTGCAGACCGGCGAGTTTGACGGGTATCTGTTTGAGTGCGCGGATAAGGTGCGCCGTGAGCATTACGGCGACGAGGTGTATATCCGCGGACTTATCGAAATTTCAAACTACTGCAAAAACAACTGCTATTACTGCGGAATACGCGCAGGAAACGGCAATGCGGAGCGCTACCGTCTTACAAAGGACGATATTTTGTCGTGCGCAAAAGAGGGTTACAGGCTCGGTTTCCGCACGTTTGTTCTCCAGGGCGGTGAGGATATGTTTTTCACCGACGAGGTTATCTGCGATATAGTGTCGGGCATAAAAAAAGAATATCCCGACTGTGCGGTTACTCTTTCGCTCGGCGAAAAAAGCTTTGACAGCTATAAAAAATATTACGATGCCGGTGCGGACCGCTATCTTTTGCGTCACGAAACGGCAAACAATGAGCATTACAGCAAGCTTCACCCCGAAAGTATGAGCCTTGAAAACCGAAAACAGTGCCTTTATAATCTTAAAAAAATCGGCTATCAGACAGGCTCGGGATTTATGGTCGGCTCGCCGTATCAGACGTATGAAACTCTTATTGAGGATTTGCGCTTTTTGCAGGATTTAAAGCCCGATATGATTGGAATAGGACCGTATATCACGCACAAGGACACGCCGTTTAAAAATTTTGAGAGCGGTTCGCTTTGTCTTACATTAAGACTGGTTGCAATTTTGCGCTTGATGTTTCCGTATGTTCTTTTGCCGTCCACAACCGCGCTGGGCACAATTCACCCTCAGGGGCGCGAAATGGGGCTTAAGGCAGGCGCAAATGTTGTTATGCCGAACTTATCGCCCACAAGCGTACGAAAGCTTTACACGCTTTATGACAACAAAATCTGCACGGGTGACGAGGCGGCGCAGTGCATAGAGTGTTTAAAACGCAGAGTTGAAAGCGCGGGGTACAGAATTGTCACCGACGTGGGAAATGTAAAAAAATAAAACAAAAAATCCTTCCGAAAAATCGGAAGGATTTTTAAATTTACGGAAAATTTAATTTTGTAAGCGCAAATTATCTTGCTTTTGTTTTGATTTCTTCGACAACTTTTGCAACAAAATCTTCTGTTTTGCTTATTCCCAAATCGCCGTCCTTGCGCGAACGAACCGAAACTGTGCCGTCCTGTGCCTCTTTGTCGCCGACAACCAGCATATACGGAGTCTTTTTAAGCTGTGCTTCTCTGATTTTGTAGCCAAGCTTTTCGTTGCGGAGGTCAACCTCACTGCGGATATGGTTGTTATCCATAATTTCTTTAAGTTTAAGCGCATAGTCGAAGTGCTTTTCCGAAATCGGGATAATCTGCACCTGAACGGGCGAGAGCCAAACAGGGAACGCACCTGCAAAATGCTCAATCAATATACCGATAAATCTTTCAATTGAGCCGAATGCAACACGGTGAATCATAATCGGGCGGTGTTTTTCGCCGTCGTCACCCGTGTATTCAAGGTTAAATCGGAGCGGAAGCTGGAAGTCGAGCTGAATTGTTCCGCACTGCCAGGTTCTGCCGATTGAGTCTTCAAGGTGGAAGTCGATTTTCGGGCCGTAGAACGCACCGTCACCCTCGTTTACAACATAGGGAAGTCCGAGTTCGTCAAGCGCACCGCGGAGCGCGTCGGTAGCCATCTCCCAGTCCTCGTCACTGCCCATACTGTCCTCGGGACGTGTGGAAAGTTCAACGTGATATTTAAATCCGAAAAGGTTATAAACCTCGTCGATAAGCTTTGCAACGCCTTTGATTTCGTCTTTAATCTGGTTCGGCATCATAAAGATGTGCGCGTCGTCCTGTGTAAAGCATCTAACACGCATAAGTCCGTGCAACTGACCCGATTTTTCGTGACGGTGAACAAGACCGAGTTCGCCCATGCGGAGCGGTAAATCGCGGTAAGAACGCGGTTCTGCCTGGTATACCAAAATACCGCCGGGGCAGTTCATCGGCTTAATGGCAAAGTCCTGCTCGTCGATAACGGTTGTATACATATTGTCTTTGTAATGCTCCCAGTGACCCGAAGTTTCCCAAAGCGAACGGTTGAGCATAATCGGAGTGGAAATCTCCTGATAGCCGTTTTTCGCGTGGAGTTCGTGCCAGTAGTCGAGAAGCTGATTTTTAAGGATCATACCCTTGGGGAGGAAGAACGGAAAACCGGGACCGGCGTCGTTCATCATAAAGAGTCCGAGTTCTCTGCCGAGTTTTCTGTGGTCGCGCTTTTTAGCCTCCTCAAGCGCGTCGAGATACGCCTGCATTTCGGCTTTTTTGGTAAATGCCGTGCCGTAAATGCGCTGGAGCATTTTGTTTTTCTCACTTCCGCGCCAGTATGCGCCCGCGATATTCAAAAGCTTAAATGCCTTAACTGTGCCTGTTGAGAAAAGGTGAGGGCCGGCGCAAAGGTCGGTGAAATCGCCCTGGCGGTAAAAGCTTATAACCGCATCTTCGGGCAAATCTTCAATAAGTTCAACCTTGTAAGGCTCGCCTTTTTCTTTCATAAATTCAATAGCTTCTTCTCTCGGAAGTTCAAAGCGTTCAAGCTTGTAATTTTCCTTGACGATTTTATTCATTTCCGCCTCGATTTTTGCCAAATCGTCGGGTGTGAAGCCTTTATCATAATCAAAATCGTAATAAAATCCGTTGTCGATTGCAGGGCCTATTGCAAGCTTAACTTCGGGAAACAAACGTTTAACCGCCTGTGCCATAACGTGCGACGCGGTGTGCCTTAAAATGTGTCTGCCGTCGTTGTCGTCAAACGTGAGAATTTCAAGTTCTGCGTCTTTTTCAAGCTTAAATGTAAGTTCTTTTACCTCGCCGTCAACGCGCGCGCCGAGCGCCGCTCTTGCAAGACCTTCGCTGATTTTTTTTGCAGCGTCATAAACGGACGCACCGTTTTCGATTTCCATAACGCTTTTGTCTTTTAACGTAATTTTTACCATTTGTATTACTTCCTCTCTGTCGCCCTTCTATACGAACGAAAGGCATTATTAACATTTATTATATGACTTTTGGCGAAAAAAGTCAATAGAGAAGGCTTATAAAAGGGGCAAAAAGGGCAAAAAAATATGCCGATTATAAAACCGGCATTTCCTTTATGAAAAAAGGAGGGAAAATGAAAAAAGTTTGTTGTGTTTGGTATGGTTATATAATATCATTAAATTTGTTAAAAATCAATAGAATTTATATACCAAATACAAACTTTTTACCGTTATTTTTTGTGTAAGATGAACAAAAATGGGTGTTTTATTCATCTTTACGACACATTTTTAATTTTTTGTTAATATTTTATGCCTTGTCCAGCATTTCTTTTAAGATTTTGTTTATAACCGGCGGATTTGCCTTGCCCTTTGAGAGTTTCATTGCCTGACCCATCAAAAAGCCGAGTGCCCTGTCGCGTCCTGCCTTGTAGTCGGCAATGGACTGCGGATTTGCGTCGAGAACCGATTTAACCAAGTCGTAGAGCGCGCTTTCGTCGCTTATCTGCGCAAGGCCGAGTTTTTCGACAAGCTGTTTCGGTGAGTCATCCGATGTGAACATTTCGAAAAGAACCTTTTTCGCCGCAGAATTTGAAATTGTGCCGTTGGACGTGAGCGAAATAAGCTCAATCAGTTTTTCGGGCGCAAACGGAATGTTTTCAAAATCGGTTTCCTTATCCTTCAAAAATCTCGAAACGTCGCCCAAAAGCCAGTTTGCAACGGTTTTTGG
The DNA here is from genome assembly GCF_014385105.1 of Qingrenia yutianensis. Classification (NCBI taxonomy): domain Bacteria; kingdom Bacillati; phylum Bacillota; class Clostridia; order Eubacteriales; family Oscillospiraceae; genus Qingrenia; species Qingrenia yutianensis. Next base: position 17,934 of record NZ_JACRTE010000018.1, read on the forward strand.
CTCGCCGTTTAAGTTTATGCAGTCGTCAAAATAGAACGACATATATTTGTTTTCGATTATGATTGACGCGTCTTTTTCGGAAAGCTTGTATTCGTTTATATACCTTTCAAACTTAACGTTGGGAAGCTCGGGCAAATCTTTTCTTATTTCTTCAATCTGCTCATCATCAATCACAATAGGCATTAAATCAGGCTCGGGGAAGTAGCGGTAATCGTGTGCCTCCTCCTTTGAACGCAAAAGCGTGTTTTCGCCTTTTGCGTCGTCCCATCTGCGCGTTTCCTGGTCGATTGTTCCGCCGTTTTCGATAACCGAAATCTGGCGCGCAATTTCGTATTCAATCGCCCTTTCTCCGCCCGAAAATGTGCTTACGTTTTTCATTTCGGTACGCGTGCCGAATTCCTTTTGTCCCTCGGGACGGATTGACACGTTGATGTCGCATCGGAGTGAGCCTTCTTCCATTTTGCAGTCCGAAACGCCGATATACTGAAGTATGTTTTTGAGCGTTTCAAGGTAGATTTTCGCTTCTTTCGCGCTTCTTAAATCGGGCTCGGAAACGATTTCTATAAGCGGAACACCGCAGCGGTTGAAGTCAACCATTGAGCCTTCGCCCATAATGGAGTGGATAAGCTTTCCTGCGTCCTCCTCTATGTGAATACGCGTAATTCCGATTTTTTTCTTTTTGCCGTCAACGTTTATCTCAACATATCCGTTTGTGCACAGAGGAAGGTCGAACTGCGAAATCTGATAAGCCTTTGGAAGGTCGGGATAGAAATAATTTTTTCTGTCCTGTTTTGAATAGTGCGTGATGTCGCAGCGGAGCGCAAGACCGGCTTTAATTGCATATTCCACAACCTTTTTGTTAAGCTTGGGGAGAGTGCCGGGCATACCCATACATATCGGGCAAACCGAGGTGTTAACGTCAAGACCGAACTTGTTTTCACAACTGCAGTATATTTTTGTGTCGGTGGAAAGCTCTGCGTGAACCTCCAAACCGATAACCGATTCGTAATTCATTTATTTTCCCTCCTTTTCAAGACTTTTGTGCGCAAAATCCGTGTTCTGCTCAAATGCGTATGCCGTTTTGAACAGCGTGTTTTCGGCAAATGGTTTTGCGATAAGCTGTAAACCTATCGGCATATTTGTTTTGTCGTATCCGCACGGAATACTGATAGCCGGAAGTCCTGCAATGTTAACCGAAACGGTGCAGATGTCGTTTAAGTACATCGTAATCGGGTCGGTGATGTTTTTGCCGATTTCAAACGCTGTCGTGGGCGTTGTCGGAGTTAAGATAACGTCGAATTTGTCAAACGCCTCGGCAAACGAATTTCTGATAAGCGTTCTTGCCTGCTGAGCCTTTTTGTAATAAGCGTCGTAGTAGCCCGCACTCAATGCGTATGTGCCGAGCATAATGCGCCTTTTAACCTCACTGCCGAAGCCCTCGGAGCGGGTTTTCAAATACATATCGGTAAGGTCGGTGTAGTTTTCCGCGCGATAGCCGTATTTTACGCCGTCGAAACGCGCGAGGTTTGAGCTTGCCTCGGCAGACGACATAATGTAGTATGCCGGGAGCGCGTATTTTGTCATAGGCAGTGAAAATTCAAAAATTTCAGCGCCCATACTTTCGTAAACCTTTGCCGCGTTCATAATCGCGTCTTTAACTTCTTTCTGTATGCCCTCACCGATGTATTCTTTCGGAATACCGATTTTAAGACCTTTCACGCTTTCGCCGAGCGATTTTGTATAGTCGTCCGTTTTCTCATCGGCAGAGGTGGAGTCCATTTTGTCATAGCCTGCAATCGCGTTTAAAACAACCGCGCTGTCGGTAACGTTTTTGGTGATGGGTCCGATTTGGTCGAGCGACGACGCAAAAGCAACAAGACCGAAACGCGAAACAAGTCCGTATGTCGGCTTTAATCCGACAACACCGCAGAATGCCGACGGCTGACGGATTGAACCGCCCGTGTCCGAGCCGAGTGCAAAAATTGCCTCGTCCGCCGCAACAACCGCCGCGCTTCCGCCCGACGAACCGCCGGGAACTTTAGCTAAATCGTGCGGATTTTTCGTCTTTTTAAAATAGGACGTTTCGGTGGACGAACCCATAGCAAACTCGTCCATATTTGTTTTTCCTATGATAACACTGCCCTGTGCTTTAAGCTTTTTAACAACCGTTGCGTCGTAGGGCGGAACGAAATTGTAAAGCATTTTTGACGCGCAGGTGGTAAGAATTTTGTCGGTGCAGATGTTGTCTTTAACCGACGCGCAAACACCCGTAAGAGGCGAAATGCCGCCGTTTTTGATGCTTTCGTCGGCAAGCTTTGCACTGTTTAATGCGTCCTCTTTTGCAACGGTGATGTATCCTTCTATGCTTTTGTCTTTTTCGTCAATTCTGTCGAGCAGGGCATTTGTCAGCTCAACGCTTGAAATTTCTTTATCTTTAAGCATTTTTGAGGCTTTTTCAACGCTTAATTCATACAAATTCATCTTTTGTCACTTCCTCTTGTAATTATTCCTCAACCGTCTGCGGTACAACCACACAGCCGCGCTGTTTTTGCGGTGCGTTTTTAAGAATTTCGTCACGGTCAAACGATTTTTCAATCTTGTCCTCGCGGAACACATTTTTTATGTCAAGAATATGGTTTGTCGGTGCGATATTCTCGGTGTCAAGCTCGTTTAACTTGTTCGCAAAGTCGATAACGCCCTCCATATTGAGGTTTTCGATTTCGTCATCGTTAAGTTTTAAACGCGAAAGAAACGCAACGTGCAAAACCTCGTCCTTTGAAATTTTCATATTTTCAACTCCCCTAAAAAAATTTCCTGATTTTTTATTATACAACATTTTTTTCTATTTTTCAACCATTTTTAAAAATTCGGTTTCGTCAATCACAGTAATTCCAAGACTTTGCGCCTTGTCAAGCTTACTGCCCGCGCTCTCGCCGGCTAAAACGTAGTCGGTGTTTTTCGATACCGATTTTGACGCTTTACCGCCGTAGTTTTCGATGAGCGCTTCCGCCTCGGCGCGTTTGAGCGTTTCGAGCGTACCCGTCACAACAAAGGTTTTGCCCTCAAATCGGTTGTCAAAGTTTGCGCCCTCGTCGATATATTCGGTGTTAACGCTTTGCGCCTTAAATTCATCTATAATTTTAATGTTGCGCTCCTCGTCGAAAAATTCGCGCACCGAATTTGCCATAATCATACCGATGTCGTCAATCTCGGCAATTTCCTCTGCTGACGCGGAAATAAGCGCGTCGATATTTTTAAAATGCTTTGCAATTTCGCGCGCCGCGCTCTGCCCGATATGGCGTATGCCAAGCCCGAACAAAAGGCGCGAAAGGCAGTTTTTCTTTGAATTTTCGATTGCGTTTATAAGGTTTTGCGCCGACTTTTCGCCCAGCTTGTCAATGTTTACAAGGTCGTCTTTTTTTATGGAATAAATGTCGGCGCTGTTTTCTATAAGATGCTCGTCAATGAGTTTTTGCACAACCGACGGCCCCATTCCCTCAATGTCCATAGCGTTGCGCGACACAAAATGAATGATGTTTCGCACCGCCTGTGCACTGCACGCAAAATTTGTGCATCTGAACGCCGCCTCGCCGTCCTCGCGGTGGACGGGTGCACCGCACACGGGGCAGTTTTTCGGCATATCAAAGTCGGTTTCTTCTCCCGTGCGCTTTTCGGTGAGCGATTTCACCACTTCGGGGATTATGTCTCCGGCTTTTTGAATAAGCACGCGGTCGCCGATTTTTATGTCTTTCTGACGTATATAATCAAGGTTGTGGAGCGTTGCACGGCTCACGCGCGTGCCGGCAAGAGTTACCGTTTCAAACTCCGCTGTGGGGGTGAGAACGCCAGTTCTTCCGACGTTTATAAAAATATTTTTTATTGTTGTTTCTTTTTGCTCGGCAGGATATTTAAACGCTATCGCCCAGCGCGGAACCTTTGCAGTTTCGCCCAAAATCTCGCGGTCGGAGAGAGAATTTACCTTTATAACCGCGCCGTCGGTATCGTAGTAATACCCTTTGCGCGTGTTTCCGATTTCCGCGATTTTTTCAAGCGCGCCGTCGATTGACGAAAACGCCTCCGTGTCGTCAATCACTTTAAATCCTGCTTTTTTCAAAAATTCAAGGCTCTCGAGATGCGTTTTAAATTCAATTCCCGTAACCGACTGAACGTTAAAAACAAATATGTCGAGATTTCGTTTTGCCGCCGCTGACGAATCGAGCTGGCGGAGCGAACCTGCCGCGGCATTCCGCGGATTTGCAAAGGTGGTTTCGCCGTTTTCCTCGCGCTCGAAATTAAGCTTTTCAAAGCTTTTTTTAGGCATGAACACCTCACCGCGCACTTCAAGACGTTCAACGGGAATATTGGTTTTCAACGGAATTGATTTCACGGTTTTGAGGTTGTTTGTAACGTCCTCGCCGACCTGTCCGTCACCGCGCGTCGAACCGCGCACCAAAAGCGAATTTTCGTATTCGAGCGACACCGAAAGTCCGTCGATTTTAGGTTCAACGGTGTATTCGGCATTGGGACAAACCGCCTTTACGCGTTTGTCAAAATCGCGGATTTCATCTTCGCTGAACGCGTCCTGCAAGCTTTGCATTTTAACCGCGTGAACAACGCTTTCAAAGCCTTTTAAAATTTTTCCGCCGACCTTTTGCGACGGTGAGTCGGGCGCAATTATCGCGGGGTTTTCCTCCTCCATTTTAATAAGCTTTCGAAGGAGCATATCGTATTCGTAATCGGTCACCGACGGCTCGTCCAAAACGTAGTATTCATAGCTGTATTTGTTTAAAAGCTCTTTTAGTTTTTCGTATTCGTTATTCATTATAACGCTCCTTACATAACGGACTTAAACCCGTCAAAATACATTTCCGTGCGCGTAATGCTTATAAAATCAGCTTTGTAGCCGTCCGAGTATTTTTCAAATGCCGAAATCACCGTTTCGGGCTTCAAATTCTGCACGTTTCCTGCCGACAAAACCATTTCATATTCAGCATTGCCGTCATTGTCGCTTATTAAACCGACAGACGAAATCATAGGCTTGATATTTGTAAGAGTTATGCCTTTTTTCGTTTTTTTGTCAACTTCAAGAGTTTCGTTCTGCATAATTTTCTCTATATCACAGTTTCCGCGGTGTTCAACGTTTACAAGATATTTTGCATATGCGATTTTGCTGAGCGGTGTGTCGGTTTCGGATACCTTTCGCGCGTCGGTGATGATTAGCCCGAGCGGAATGTTTTCGTTTAAACGCGACACAATTTCACCGCACGGCACATCTTCGGTAAATTCAATTTCCATATATTCCGCGTCGCTTATAACTCCAACAGAAATAGGGAGCGCAACAGTCATAATCATATGCGGATTAAACCCTTGGGAATATTTTACGGGAAGATTTGCGCGCCTGAACGTGCGCGTTATCGTCCTTACAAAGTCGAGATGCGAAATAAACCGCGCATCGTCGGTTTTTCTGTATTTAAGCCTGTATTTATTCAAAGCACACACCTCTTCCGAAAGATAAAGCTCCGCACCCTGCGCATTTTGCACGGCAGTTGGGGGTTACAATGCCCTCTTTTGCCCTTTTTGCTTCGCTTATCAAAAATTTCTTGGTCACACCCGCGTCAATCATATCCCACGGCAGAATTTCGTCAAATTCTCTGTCGCGGACGTAGAATTTCGGGTCAAGACCGCATTCTTCAAATGCTTCGTTCCATAAATCGTTTCTGAAATGCTCGTCCCAGCCGTCAAACTTAACGCCTTTTTCAACCGCCTTTAAAATAACTTCGGAAAGACGTCTGTCACCGCGCGCAAACACGCCCTCAAGCACGCTCACGGGTGCGGCGTGATATGCAAAGTTAATCCTTTTAGGCATACATTTTTTAAGCTCCGCCTGTTTTTCTTTTATTTCGTCAAGCGTGTTCTGCCTTACCCACTGAAACGGCGTAAACGCTTTGGGTACAAAGCTTGAAACGCTTATCGAAAGGCGCAGACCTTTCGGACGTTTTTCTTTTTCTATCGAGAAATATTCGCCCAGAACCTTGTTTCCGAGTGCCGCTATTTCGCAAACGTCCTCTATCGTTTCGTAGGGAAGTCCGAGCATAAAATAAAGCTTCACGCTCGTATACCCGCCCTCAAATGCCATTTTTGCCGCGGAGAGTAAATCTTCTTCGCATATGCCCTTGTTTATAACGTCGCGCATACGCTGACTGCCTGCCTCGGGTGCGAATGTGAGCGAACTTTTGCGTACTTTCTGCACCTTTTCCATAAGGTCGAACGAAAACGAATCGAGCCTTAATGACGGGAGCGAGAGGTTGACCTTGTTTTTCTCGGTGAGTTTTATCAGTTCGGTTGTGAAGTCTTTCAAATCGCGGTAGTCGCTTGTGCTTAACGACGAGAGCGAAATTTCTTCATATCCCGTGTTTTTCAAAAGCGCTTCGGCTTGTTTTAAGAGTGTTTCTTTCGATTTTTCTCTGACGGGACGGTAAATCATACCTGCCTGGCAAAATCTGCACCCTCTTATGCACCCTCTGAACATTTCGAGCATAATTCTGTCGTGCACAATTTCGCCGAACGGAACTATAATCCTGTCGGGATAAAACACCTTGTCCATATCGGCGATAATTCGTTTTTTCACTGTTTTGGGCACAAAATCGTATTTTGTGTCAATCGCCTTAACCGTGCCGTCGTCATTGTATGAAATTTCATAAAACGACGGAACGTAAATTCCGCCGATTTGCGAAATTTCCTTTAAAAATTCAAAGCGCGTACCGCCTCTTTTTTTCCATTCGCGGTATGCGTCCATAACTTCAATCATAACTTCTTCACCCTCGCCGAGCATATAAAAATCGGCAAAATCGGCGATTGCCTCGGACGAATACGCGCACGGTCCGCCGAAACACACAAACGGGTCGCCATCTTTTCTGTCGCAGGATTTGGGCGCAACGTTTGCAAGCTTTAACATATTGACAATGTTTGAATAGCTCATTTCATACTGGAGCGTAAAGCCTATGAAATCAAAATCCGACACGGGCGACATTGTTTCGAGCGAAAAAAGCGGAATATCGTTTTCACGCATTTTTTCCTCCATATCAACCCACGGCGCAAACACGCGCTCACAGTAAATATCGTCAACCGAGTTTAAAAGATGATACAGAATTTTCATTCCGAGATGGCTCATTCCGACCTCGTAAACGTCGGGAAAGCAAAACGCAAAACGTATGTTTATGCCGTTTAAATCTTTGTGAACGCTGTTAAATTCCGTCCCGATATATCGCGTCGGCTTTTCCACCGACGGAAGTATTTTTTTCAGCTTGTTTTTCATTGGTTATATCCTCTCTCAAAAGCATACCCGTTTTAACTCGCGCGCCGTATTTTAAAATTCCGTCCGAAATTTCCGCCTGCGAAAGCGTTCCGATAATTTTAAAATTTTCGTCAAACACCGAAACAACGAGCGCGCACTGCGGTGTGTACGAACTCAAAAGCGTAAGCGCGCATACGTCTTTTGCAACGCCGATATGCTTTATTTTAAAGCGCTTTGCGCCGTTTAAAAAATCGCGGCACAAAAGCTTTTTTCTTAAAAGAATTAAATTTTCTTTTTCATTCTTTATATTATACAACAAAAACATACCGATAATCAATAAGGAAATGTTATATTTGGTAATAATTAAGAAAATCATACCAAATATGACGGTTATTACGGCGGTGATTTTTGTAACTGTCAGCATAATTTTGTACGAAATCAAATAACCTTTCGCGTATGCAAGAAAGGCTTTTATAATCACCGCGCCGTCGAGCGGAAGTGCCGGGGCGAGGTTTAAAAGAAAAAGCGCAAGGTTGCAGAGTGCGAAAAACGTTAAATTTTTAAAGTTTACACATATTAAAAACGCAAAAAAATTTGCCGCGGGGCCCATAGCCGAAACGAAAATTTCCTCATTCGGATTTTTTGTCATTTCGCTTTTTATTATGAGCCCGTACGGCATAATTTTAATATTTTGGCATTTTATTTTTAAAATTTTCATCACCGCAATGTGTGCGCCCTCGTGCAGAAGCGCCGCGGCAAAGATTACGGCATATTCTCTTAAACGCCCTGCCGCCGTAAAAATCAACAGCACGGCAAAAAAGTAACCGCTTACCGATATTTTGCTGAAAACACTCACCGCTTTTACAATGATTTATAAAAATTATTTGTGCTTATAAAGCACAAAATTTTCGGGATTGAGCCGTTCGCCGTTTTTCTTGATTTCAAAATGAAGATGCACTCCCGTTGCAATTCCGCTTTCGCCCATCTGACCGATTTTTGTGTTGTTGTCTACGTATTCGCCCTCGGTGACGCAGATTTTGTTTAGGTGCGCATACGCGGTGGTGTAACCGCCCGTGTGTTCGATTATCACGTATTTGCCGTTTGCGCTGTCCTCGCCCGTTTTTATAACCTTTCCCTCGGCGGCGGATATTACCGTCTGGTTCATAACGCCTGCAATGTCAATGCCTGTGTGAAAGTTGCCGTCCGCGCCCGTCACCGGGTGGACGCGCCCGCCGAATACCGACGAAATTTTTCCCTCGGTCGGATTTCTAAAAGCCGGCATTGCGTCGGGATTTGTTTGGGGGGTTGTTTCCGCGGGCGCATTTTTAACCGTTTCAATTTCAGGTGCGGTTTCGGACGGCGGTTCTATTTTTTCGCTTGCCGCCTCGGCGTCCGACTCGCTTGGAATTTCGGGATTTTGAACATTTCCCTCGTTTAAACGGTCGTCAATGTTTTTAATAACCTCAATGCTGTCAAGACCGCTTTTTTTTATGGCAAACGACGCGGCAGACTTTACCTTGCTTATGTCGGTGGAAACGTTCAGCGAACGTTTTATGTAAGTTTTAAAATTTTCGGAATAGGGAAAATTTGAATTGCACGCAAAAACCGACGCGCCGAGTATGCACACGCTTGCAAGCGTCTGAAAGGCAAACTTTTTTGCAATGCCGTGACCTTTTGCACTGTCTGTTTTTTCGTTTCGGCTCGAGTATCTTAACTTACTTGCACTCATTTTCATCACCTCATACCACATATATTGTGAAAAACTACAAAATATGCTTAATTTTGCAAAAAACGTTGAAATATTTTTGAGATTGATATATACTAAAAGGTAATATGTGTAAAGGACGGTATATAAAATGCAGTTTCTTAAACGTAAGGGAATATCACTCAGTGCAAAGGTATATTTTATCGACGCGCTCGGAGCAATGGCTCTCGGACTTTTCGCGTCGCTTCTAATCGGCACAATTTTCGGCACAATCGCCGACTATGTTTCGTATGAGCCGGTAAGCGGATTTTTAAAGCAAATGCAGAATTACTGCAACCTCGCGCAGGGTCCGTCAATGGCAATGGCAATAGGAACAGCGCTCGGCGCACAGGGACTTGTTTTGTTTTCGCTTTGTGCGGTGGGCTGTGCGTCGTCGGCGCTCGGCGGACCTTTCGGAACGTTTATCGCCGCAGTTATCGCCGCGGAATTCGGCAAGCTTGTTTATAAGGAAACAAAAGTGGATATAATAGTTACTCCGACTGTCACAATCGCAGTCGGCGTGGGTGTATCTATGCTTGTGGGTCCCGGAATAAGCGCTGTTATGAAATATCTCGGCAGTCTTATAATGATGTTTGTTGAATTAAAGCCTGTGCTTATGGGCGCTCTCGTTTCGGCGGTTGTAGGAATTTGCTTAACGCTTCCCATATCGTCAGCGGCAATATGTGCGTCGCTCGCGCTTACGGGTATTGCAGGCGGTGCGGCAACGGCAGGCTGCTGTGCGCAGATGGTCGGTTTTGCAGTGATGAGTTTTGCCGCAAACAAATGGAGCGGTGTTATCGCCCAGGGACTCGGAACAAGTATGCTCCAAATGGGCAATATCGTCAAAAAGCCCGTAATCTGGCTTCCGCCCACGATATGCTCGCTTATAACGGGCGCACTCTCGGCGGCGGTGTTCAAAATGGAAAATCCCGTTGCAATCGCGTCGGGAATGGGAACGTGCGGTCTTGTCGGACCTATCGGAGTGTTAAGCAAAACAGGTGTCGGCTTAAACGACATTTTGGTTGTTTTGCTCCTGTGCATTGTTCTTCCTGCGGTTCTTACGTACATAATCGCGAAAATTTTCAAACATTTCAAAATTTTTGACGACAGTGACTTAAAACTTGACATATAAAAAAGCAACGACTTAAAACCAATCAAGCCGTTGCTCAAGTAAAGGGGGTTTTAAGTACGTCAAACCGCAAGGCTTGGCGCACTTAAAATATTTGTGAGGTCAATTCTATTTATCCCCGTATTTTAGGTTTATATACATTTTTAAAAAATTTTTTAAGGTGATAAAATGTTTTTAAGGCGGATTTTAGCAATTACAGTTTCAAAAGCGTCGATAATTCTCGGCAGACTGATGGGCAAAAAAGGCTCGTCGACGCCGGGCGAAATTGCGCTTAAAATATGTCCCGATATTCTTTCGTATTTGTCAAAGCAGATTAAAAAAGAAATAATTTTCATCTGCGGAACAAACGGAAAAACCACCACAAGCAACCTTTTATACTCTATGATTAAAAACGAGGGCAAAAAGGTTGTGTGCAACAACGTCGGCGCAAATATGCTCCCCGGTGTGTGCTGTGCGTTTGTCGAAAGCGCGAATATTTTCGGCAAAATCAATGCCGACTATGCGGTTATCGAGTGCGACGAGGCGAGCATCAGGCGCATTGTGCCGTATGTAAAGCCCGACAAGGTTGTTATAACAAATCTTTTCCGCGACCAGCTTGACCGCTACGGCGAGATTGACATAACGATAAAACTTCTCACCGAGGCGTTTGACAAGCTCGGCAAGGTTAATTTAATTCTCAACGGCGACGACCCTCTGTGCACTTATTTCGGCACAAAATACAACGCGGTTTACTACGGTGTTGACGAAAAAACAAACGTTGAAACAAACGAAATAAAAGAGGGCAGATTTTGCCTTGTATGCGGTGAGGAACTTAAATATAACTACTATCACTACAGCCAGCTTGGCGATTATTACTGCGAAAAGTGCGGATTTAAACGTCCGAAGCTTGATTACAGTGCGAAAAACGTTGACCTTGACGGCATAATGAAATTTGATATAAATTTCGACGGAAAAACCTTGCCCGTTTCGGTGGATTACAAGGGATTTTACAACATTTACAATATTCTTGCCGCCTTTTCCGCGTTTGCGTCGCTCAATCTCGCGTTTGGCAACATTGGCAACATCGGAAAAACGCTTGCGGAATATAAACCGCAAATCGGCAGAATGGAAAGTTTTAATATCGGCGGTAAAAAGGTGATATTAAACTTATCGAAAAATCCCGCGGGATTTAATCAGGCGATTGCCACACTCAATGCCGATCCCGAGGAAAAAGACGTTTTTGCGGTAATCAACGACAACGCGCAGGACGGACGCGACATATCGTGGATTTGGGACGTTGATTTTGAGCTTATGGCAAAGTCGAACATAAAAAGCCTCACCGCCGGCGGAATAAGGCGTGACGACGTTGCGGTGCGCTTTAAATATGCCGATTTGAAAGATTTTGACGTTTTGGAAAACAACATAAAAAATCTTGCCGAAATAATCGGCAGAAGCAAAAGAACGCTCTATGTTCTTGTAAATTACACCGCGCTTTTTTCCACACAGACAAATCTTCTGAAGCTTGAAAAGGAGGAGGAAAAATGAAAATCACAATAGGGCATCTTTTTCCCGACCTTTTAAATTTATACGGCGACAGAGGAAACATTGCGGCGCTCACAAGACGTATGCAGGCGCGTGGAATTGAAACCGAAGTGAAGCCGTACGGCATAGACGACGATATAAATTTTGCCGACCTTGACATTGTGTTTATCGGCGGCGGTTCGGACAGGGAACAGCTTTTGGTGTGCAAAAAACTCCTCACCATAAAAAGCGACATCACGCAGTATGTCGAAAACGGCGGTACGCTTGCGGCGGTGTGCGGAGGGTATCAGCTTTTGGGGCATTACTATCAGCTCGAAAACGAAAAAATAGAGGGACTTAAAATTCTTGATATTTACACCGTTCAGGGCAGTCCGCGCCTTATAGGAAATATAATTCTCGACAGTGACTATATCGGCACAACGGTTGTCGGATTTGAAAATCACGGCGGACGCACCTTCATAAATTCGCACAAACCGCTCGGAAAGGTTTTGTACGGATACGGCAATGACGGTGAGTCGGGATATGAGGGCGTTGTTTATAAAAACGTTGTCGCAACGTATCTGCACGGACCTCTGCTCCCAAAAAATCCTGTGCTTGCCGATAAAATCATAAAAAACGCGGTGATGAAAAAAGATGCGTCTTTTGTGCTTTCCGACATAGAGTCAACGCTCGAAAACACCGCGCACGACTATATTATAAAGAGATTTTTAAAAAAATAGCGATATTTTAAAAATAATGCTTGCCGATAAAATCATAAAAAACGCGGTGATGAAAAAAGATGCGTCTTTTGTGCTTTCCGACATAGAGTCAACGCTCGAAAACACCGCGCACGACTATATTATAAAGAGATTTTTA
>NZ_JACRTE010000019.1 GCF_014385105.1 Qingrenia yutianensis
TGCCTTAAGAAGATTGTAGGCTATGCCTTTTCAAGCCGCATTGACACCAATCTCACAGTCTCTGCGCTTAAAATGGCCGTAAATCGTCAAAGACCTCAAAACGGCCTGATTTTTCACAGTGACCGCGGTGTTCAGTATGCATCCTCCGGTTACCGTGAAATACTAGCTGAATATAATATTACGCAAAGTATGTCAGGAAAGGGTGATCCGTATGATAATGCCGTAGCAGAAAACTTTTTCAGCTGTCTAAAGTGTGAACTCGTTCATCACAAGCACTACAAAACAAGGTCTGAAGCACAGGCTGATATATTTGCTTATATCGAAGCATATTACAATTCTGTGCGGCCTCAATCGACACTTAATTGGCTTTCGCCGCTTGCGTATGAGCACATGCTTAGCATTTATGCTGCGAAAGTTGCTTGACAATGAGTAGCCGGTATGATAGGCTTATGCCGGGCGAATTGCCTTTGGGCTACTTCGTTCTTTCGCCGGTGCATCATACCGGCTACTCATTGTCAAGCAAACCGTGGAATAAATGCGGTCGGTTTGCGTAAATTAACGAAATACTGCGATTCATTTCGTTTTTTGGAGCTTTTTTGTGTCTATTTTTACTGGGATGGCACACTGTCTGTGCAATAAGTAATTGCTTTGCTGACCGCCTCTCTTGGCAAATCTTTGCACTTCACTTCTGCCAAAATACTCTGTGTATATTGTTCACAAAGAAAAAAGGCGATCAATTTGCATTAACCGCCTCAACCGGATTTTATTTAAGCAAGTCCTTAAATGCTTTACCGGCCTTAAATGCCGGGACTTTTGAAGCCGCTATCGTGATTTTCTCGCCCGTTCTCGGATTTTTGCCTTCACGAGCCGCTCTTTCACGAGACTCAAATGTGCCGAATCCCACAAGCTGAACCTTGTCATCCGCTTTAACGGCACTTTCAACCGTATCAATAAATGCTTTCAATATGTTGTCTGCATCTTTCTTTGATACGCCTGCTTTCTCTGCCATTGCAGCTACTAATTCTGTTCTATTCATTTTCAAAACACCTACCTTTCCTGCAAATTAAATATTATTATACCACATCTTGTCGGCAAACACAACAATTCCTTATTATTTAATTGTTGCCGTCCGTGTATTTTCGTCCCACCGAACATCAAAGCCAAGTTCTTCACTTAAAAATCGCAGCGGAACAAGAGTTTTATCGTTTATGAGGCGAGCCGGAACATCCATTGTTTTTGCCGCGCCATTAATTGTCGCTGTAACATTATCGATTGAAAACCTTATAGAAGTGTTATTTCCGGTGACAATTGCCGTTTGCGTACCGGCATCCCAATCAACATCAGCTCCCATTGTTTCAAATATAAATCTCAGCGGAACGAGAGTTCTGTCAGATTCGGTAACGGGAGGTGTATCAAAACCGAGTATTTTTCCGTCTATTTCTACATATGTTTTTACGATGTCTTCTGCAACACTATCCATTGAATATTTCAGCTCAATTTCCGGAGTAACAACAGTTATACCCGAACCATCAACACGCACCTGACGAATCTTATCAATACCGATTGGCAATGATATATCTTTCCAGTATACCCCGTCATCAGATAAGGAAACTGTGGTATCGTCATACCTTAAATATTCACCGGATTCAAGAGCCACCTTGTTTCCTTTCCAATTTTCATACAAAAGCTCTTTCTTTACATTTTGATTGACTATCGACTTGATTTCGTGAATATAGTCGTATCCTTGACTTGATTTTGTTAGTGTTTTATATATCTGTGTGCTGCCATTCGTCATAGGTAACTCACTGTCTTCCAATGCCGTCCAACTCTCAAAATCCGCCGAATACATAACTGTATTATTATCCAATAACACATAGCACTTTCCATCCACAAAAGACATCTGCAAGATGTAGTTATCCAAATTTACAGTGTTCACATAATTAAAGTTCTCATCATAAATATGAATTTCACCCTTTGCTCCGGTCGGATTATATCCGTTATCGTAATCTGTAGGTCTGATTATATATCGGTCGCCAATCCACAAAATCTGATAATTAGCATTGCTGTCAATATAATGGCTCGTTATAAAGCCGTCCGCATCGGTTATTTCTGTCCATTCGCCGGTTTTGTTCCAATATAGCTTTATGTTGTTATCACGTTTCCACATAAAGCTATATCTGTCTGTATCTATAACTGCTGTTTTTTCTGTCAGGATATTCTCTTCTGAAACAGCAGTTATGACATTCCCATTATCCACACTGTAAATTCCTGTTGCTGTTATTATAAATACCTTTCCGCCTTTTTCGCAAATATCCCCTCGAATATCTGATATTGCAAAATCATCAAATGTACCCAACTCTGTTGATGTAACATATTTCTTTCTTTTATATATTTCGTTTATTCGAGACGATTCATTTGTATCATATGCAAAAATATACTTGTCATTTATTTTTCCGATTGCAATACTGCTCAAATGTTCATTTTGCTCAGGCAACACAATTTCAGTTTCACTCCAAGTTTCAAAGTCACTTGTTGCAGCTTTAATTAAAGTAAAGTTTTTGATATAATATATAACTATCGTGTCGTCTGACACTTCTATATATTCAATACTTTCCGGCTTGGTCGGCAACAGATTTGTATTTACTCCGCATAAATTTATAAACAGTGCAAGTTTCTTGTCAAATGTTCTCGTATCTATTTCGTTATTTCCAAAAATCATATCATAGTAATACTTTAGGTTACTATCTGTATCCGCTGCATCAATCATGAGTTTTGGAATTTGTATAGATGATTGAACTATATTTAATCTTGAACCTGCAGAACTCAGCTTACTATATTCCTGAAAATCAGCTGTAGTATATATTCCGTCAGATTTTTCAATCATAAACATACCATTTGAGTAAGTAACAAGTCCGTCGGACGATATTCCGTCGTTTTTTATAACAGTCCAAGTTTGTCCGTCTATCGAAGAAATCACTGAATGTTTTCCAAGTGCCACAAACTTGTCACCTGTAAAAAATACATAGTAAAAATCATCAAAGGAATCAAGCTCTGCCGGTTTCCAATTACCGAAGGCATCATAATATATTCGTCCATTTTTTCCTACCGCTACACTTGTTGTCGTTCCAACAGCAATATCATAAAATAACTTTCCCGAATCCGTTCTTGTATATGTATAAGACGGATATATGTTTTCCGCAAAAACATTATTTGCGCCCAATATTCCTATACATAACAGCATTGAAAACAGTTTTCTTATCAAATTATTCACAGTACCCCTCCTTAATTTGCTGATGTTATTATAAATCTGTTCTTCATTCCGCCCGCATTACCTGTCGGTAAAATCTCCATGATTGTTATATACTCTACGGATGTCGGCGCAACATCCATATATGTCATTCTTTGATCTCCGTTATTCTCTCCCTTTGCGAAATACTCCGTTATATCGCCGCTGTCTTTATGCACATAAATCATATTATTTGAATTTGTATTCAGCCAATATTCAAACCGTCTTGTCCTTGTTCCAAGGTTGATTAATACCAGGTTATACACTGTTTGTACACTGTAATTTCCCAAGCTGCACGCCAAATCAAAGCTTGTAATTTCAGTATTACTTTGTGCCGGCGATAATGTAAGAACATCATTCGGAATATGATTACTTGGAATTTCAGTTGAGGCATTATATCCCCAATATCCATTACTGCTGTCACCAATCCACGTCTTTCCTATAACCGGATATTTGTAATCCCCGTGGATTGTATCAAAATGCCAGTTATAGTCTTTCTTGCTTTCAGGAACAGAATTGCCGAAATACCACGACTTTTTACCATCGTTATATACAAAGTCCAGCATATCACTCTCTGCACACTCATCGTTCACCCACGCATCTGATTGCGGATTCAGATTTGTAACCCAAAAATCAGTTTGATACCCATACGGATTGTATGAGTTGAATACTTTAAACGGAACTGCCGTGCCATCGGCAATGTCATCATTAAATGTCAGTACCAGATTACTTGTCACTCTCGGCAGGCTATCCGATATTCCCTTATGCATCCGATCCCAATAATAAGTACCTTCATCACAATAGTCGCTATGACTTGCTCTGTTTCTATATGCTGCTATATTTATATCAGCTGCTCCTGAAATAATTTCAAAGTCAACTATAATATACACACATCTGTAATAATTTCCTTTCTTTGCAGGCAATGTCGGATAACTCTTTGAATAAATTGATTCGTAAAGATCACTCAGCCACACCGTTGGCTTAGATGCATTTAGTTCAAATTCCGCATTATCATTGCTAAAATATGAGACTTCATAGCCTGCTGATGCAGCAAAATTCAATTGCATATAATCAGAATATGCTTCGGCGCAGGCCCAGCTCACTCCGTCCGGTCTTTGAACTCCCAACGCATTTATTTTTATCTTCGCATAATTTCCGCTGAAAAACTGCACATCTAAATACACTTCTTGCGGAACCTGATTATTATGTTCAGCCATAAGCGAATAACTGCCCTCTCCCGCCGCTTTTTCACTTAGCAACAACTGTGGTGTTGACGGATTATCTGACAATTTTTCTTCATCGATTGCCTCCGGATTATTACAATATATAAATTTTCCGTTTCCGGCCTTATTGAAGACCAGCGGCGCTATTGCATCAACATAAGGTATAAATCGGATAATTCCCTTAAAGTCCATATGAAACAATAAATCAAGCATATCTCCATATAGCAGTTGCAAATTATAGTCATCTTCAAGCACCATGCTGTGAATCCACGGCGTTGTTGTTCCTTCACCCGGCGCCAAAGTAATGTAATCGCCTAACTGTATGTATTTTTCATCTAATGTATCGTTATTGATTGATACCAGCCACACATACGGAATAAAGCTTACCTCTTTTGAATTAGTGTTTTTAAAATAAAACTCTATCTCATTCGTTCCGGGTAAAATTGTGCTGTTATACACACCGTTGTGTTTTATCTTATAACTGTATTCTACCCCTGCTCCGTTATATTCAACATCTTCATTTGAAGCAGTCGCACTCCCGCTCAAATCAAGCTTACCGGCAATTTCGCTTGTATCTAATTTTTTCGTCTGTCCATTCAATGTGAACTCTCTTTCAATATATTCTTCGGAAATTTCATCAGTCATAGATGCGTTTTCTGCTTCGGCGGCGGTGGTCGTTGTACCTGATGTATTAATTTCTTTTGATGCACATATTGGTCGCATTGAATTCCGATAGTTTCCGTTTCCGAGCCACACAAACGTTTTCCATTTATATCCCGTAACCGTATCCGGCATTTTCTTTTGTTTTTCAATCTTTCTTGTTGAATTAGCTTTAACAGAGTCTGAAACAGACGATGTTTCAACAATATTTTCTGCTGAATCATATATAATATTAAACACCGTTATAACCTTTTCTGAACTGCTTGTGTTGCTTATCTCGGCAGCTGATGTTATCTCCGAAGAGGCCGTCAGCTTAGACGCACTGTATGAGATTGATGCACTAAGCCCCGATATGTCCGCTTCCGTCCAAAAATCATAATCCTTTTCGCTTATATTGTTTCCGACATTTACATCTAATACCATTCCCAAATCCGAATTTGCTGAGTTAATGACTATTGAATGTGTCCCGGATTTTGTTTGGTCTATTTTCACTTCTGTTGATATATTGCCGTTTGCACCGCTCTTAGCTTGTGCTATGTATTCTACAGAACCGTTCGGATTAAGAGCAATTATTCCTAATCTCTCATTTGATGCAGTATTAAATTTTCCTGTAATATTCACTGTTCCGTCCGATGCCAAAACAGCCTTACCCATTCTTGCTTTTATACTAAAATCACCGGTATAGTCTTTTCTCGATTTTATTTTTATGGTATATACCTCATTCGCTGTCAATTCAGCTCCTGTAGATACATTACTTTTGTATGTCAGATTATCTTCATATACAATTTCATTATCTGAACTGTTTATAATCTTTATGGTCGGATATATCTTATCACTGCTGATATACAAATTATATGTTGCCGTCTGCGTTGGTGTAAAAGTGAATGTTTCAATTCCGTACTCGTGAGATATGGTCTTATCTTTGCCTACTCCCACTTGTAATACATTCCCTGACGGAACAGCTATTCTTTCTATTTTAAAATTATATACACCCATGCGTGTTCCGGTTACTTTAAGCTTATACATCTCGTCAGCCGCAAGTGAACATTCCATATAAGATGATGTCAAAGATGCTATACTGCTTTCCGAACTGCTGCTATGAAAAAGTGATGCGGTTATTCCACTGTTTCCGTCAAAACTGATTCTGTAATAGCCATCTGCCGGGACAGAGAATGAATATTCATCAGTCTGATTTACCGTCTGAATTGTATTACTGTACACATAATCTGTTATAATTATGTTTGTATCATACGGATCAACCAAAGGACGCATACTGTTATCGCCATCCCACAGCATAATTCTGACATGATGATTTTCGGTAATGGTTTCAAACGGCAGATTAACATCACAAACAATTTCACTGCCTGCAGTTCCGTTCCCCGGCACATCTACTATTTTCAAATTTTCAAGCACACTGCCGTTATATAAAGCTGCATACAATTTTGCAGACTTATTTTCACTTGTGTTTTTTACAAGTGTAACACTATCTAACTTTCCGTTTGTCGTGCAATCATGAATGATGACATCGTTGCTGTTTTTTATAATAGCTTGTTTAATCCTATAATCTTCACTTTCATCGCTTGCTTCGACAGACATTATTTTTGTTGTATCAGCACTTATATTTTCGCCGTCATTTATGACCTCTGCCGAAGCAGGAATTATATATACCATTTCATCATTTATATCGTCCCAGATAAAAATAGCTGCAAACTGTGTATCGGAAAAATCCATATGTATCCACGCACCGTTATCATAGTCCTTAAGCTTTCCTTTGAAAATCGTTGTCTGTTCACCGTCAATTTGCTTAACAACCCGAACATTAAGCTCGGAATTATCAATTACATTATTGTTTATTTTCACAGTTTCACTTTGCTCCGGTGCATCTGCCAACGCAACCGAAATCATACCGTTATTTATGCCGATTGCCGTCATTAAACAAATCGCAATAAATATCGAAACAAGCTTATTTATTCTTTGCATAGTTATCCCCTCCTTCTTTGTTCGCTTATGTAAAATTTTGAAGTGTAATGAAAAAGGCAAAAGGATATTATGCAACTCTCACTGCATCAACTACCCTTTTGCCACAAATAAACAGGTTCTATCATACTTGCGCCCTCCATATTCAATTGCCTACCGACCTATATGCATTGCTCCCCACCGTTTTTATAGCACTTATATTATACCACATTTTGGGCGTTTTTTCAATACAAGCGGCCTCATTTCGTTGATATGCACAATAATTCATGAAACATTTTTGACAATCCGACATACCCTGTTTTTAATAATTATTTTTGTTTCTTTTTCATATAATTTTCGATTCTGTCTTTCCACGATCTATCAATCAGGCGCTCGGCTCTCATACAAGCCACCGTTTCACTCACTGCATCGAAATTCGTTCTTGTTTCGACAGAATCCGGCTGATATGTTACCGCTCTGTCGGCATTTATACCGAATATCCCTGCCGTCTGCACTGCGTCTATATTTGCCCCCATGAATAAGAACTCCCAATTATATTTTTCTTTTTGATTCTCTATCATCTGTTTTACTTTGTTTAAGCCAAACTCACGGCTCGCATTTTTGTAGCCGTCTGTTATGATAACTACCATAGTCTTTGACGGTATTTCACTGTCCGGTGCATATTTGCACCTGTTCCCCACATGATTGATTGTGTCATTCGTTTATTGAGGTGGAATACGAAAATTTTTATAGAAACGGCAATTTGAGATATTGTTAGAATGATTAAAGATATGTGTTGACATTTTAAGCTTTTTTGTCGCATAAAACAAGGGTTTTCAGAGGTCAAAACGGGCAAGGTAATGGTTAATATTACCTTGCCCAAAAATGCAGTTTTCGTTTTCTACACACATAAAAAATATCGTGATACACAAAACAGGTATCACGATATTTTTTGAGTTTTATAGTATAGCCATTTTTGAAAATTATTTCTGATCGGATAATAATATTATGTCGTATGGTTTTTCGGGGCTTGTATCACGCACAATATATCCGTTGCCGTGTACTCTTGATTTAGGGATGTCTTTCGGTATGATTGTTATATAATTTTTCTTTGGCTTACCGAAATCAAACTCCCATTTTTCGCCTCTGTAAACGCCGTCGTGAAAACTGTAACCGCCGGCATATACAATCGTTGATGTTACTGCTGATACGATGAAAGTTAAAACCCATATTTTTTTCATTGCCTTTTCACCTCCGATTTAAAGATAGTATCTGCAACAGTGCAAAATAGTTGCAGTTTTACTTATATTCGTAAATTCTTACCAATGTAACAACGGTTTGTTCCAGCGAAAAAGGTGTTTTCGGCGAAAATGAATCGTTGTCTACGCCAATCATTATTTTATGTGTTTTCATTGAATATACGCTGTTTTTAGCCCAATCACTGATTGTATTATCATCAGCGTACAATTTTTCTTTATCGGAGTTGTCTGCATCCGTTTTATAAATGAACTTAAACAGCCTATCGAGGATAGTTGCAGCTTCTTCCCGTGAAATAGAATCGTTCGGATAAAATTCCGTTGCCGATTTCCCTTTTATAATACCGTTTTCATATAAATATGCCAATTCTCTCTCGTCTTTGTCAACATCGGTAAACGGGTGAGTGCGTTCGATTACATTTATCTGCTCTTTTTCATTCAACATTCTGTAAGCCATACGGCAGAAGTCTATTCTTTTAGCGCTTTCGGAAAAATTTAATTCCAGCAAAATAGTCGGAATAAAAGATTTTTCCGCAGCTTTTGTCACATAGCCCAGCGCCCATTCCGAACATTTGGGAATACCCTCAGCTGCATTTTGATTTATATAGCCGTTTATGCCGGTTTGACATATTTGAGATAGTTCATTTGATACGGCGGCGGATTCCGCAACTATATATTCGCAATAATTAGGCTTGTTATAATCGGCATACCGACCGAAAAACATTTCGCCGTTTTTGGTTATGCAAAGATACAGATAGTTGCCTGCTGTGCTTTGCAATGTAATATAATATCTTTCCGCCGTCTGTATAACATAAGGATTTTCTACTTTCTCAATTTTGTTATTAAATATATTATATTCCGATAAATTCCCGGTCAATACCCATAATTCGTTTTTTCTGTTCGTGTCCTGAATTGTTATTTTATCAAACGCAACCTCTGTATCTTCCCGATAAATTTCCGAATAATAATTTGCAATATAATCTTTTATGGTATATCCGTTGTCTGCATTTACAGCGGTCAACACAGAACAAAGCAAAAATATTGAAAGAAAATAAACCGCCACAACTTTTGATTTCATTATAACATTCCTCATTTCTTAAAGTTTATCGGTTGATTTTTTTAAGCGTTGCTTTTTCCAAGTCGATCCGATATTCTCGCTTTTCCTCAATGCCATCGGTCATATTGCTCCACGAGCAATACAAGGATTTTCCGTCATCGCTGAATTTGAAAGACTCTTTATTGAATTTGTAGGGACTGATTTTTCCGAACTGTCCCATTAAATCTTTTCTTCCGCCGTTTTTATAAACGATCCAAAAGCCGCTTCTGCCCGAGAAAAAAGCCGACGCAAATCCGACTTCGACCGAACAAAAATCGTTTTCGCAATGGTATATGTCATCATAATTTACCTGTCCTTTGACCCTCGCGAGCAATTCATCATACGACCAAAAGCAAAGATTGTCTCCGTGATAGCGGCTTTTTATACCGGCTTTTTTGCACAGTCTTACAAACGTTGCATAGCATTGCTCGCGGGTGTAGGGATTTTTCGGGGCAAAAGTGCCGTTGGGCATACCCTGCATAATATTCAGTGCATAAACCTTTTTCACGGAATCCCTTGCCCAATCGGAAACGCTGTCCGAATCCGCTATGTCTGCAACCTCGCTTTCGGGTGCGGGTTTGTCGCTTGCGTACATGGTGTAAACCCTGCTCAGCATCACGGCGGCTTCTTCTCTTGTGATCGGAGAAAACGGATCGAAAAGATTATTTCCCTTTCCCTTTACAATCCCCATTGCCGCCGCCGTTATAATGTAATTTCCATATTCGGAGTCGGCAAGATCGTCAAACATAGTGATCTCGTCCTCCGACACTTTCGACAAGCTCCCGCCGTTTATATATAAATACTGCATATCGCCAAAATCCATATTGTTTTGATAAGCGACAAACATCATGGCAGTTACGGCAAATTCTTCTCTTGTGATGTTTTTCTGATAATCCTTTTGCAAATCTTCCGCAACGATCCCAAGCTCGACGGCTTCTTCGATTTCGGCTGCCGCCCATTCCGACATGCCGTTGTCTGCGTTTACAGCACAAAGCGTTGTCGTCAAAATCATAGCGGTAATCATTAAAAAGCAAAGTAATTTCTCCAATTTACACACTTCCTTTCATTAAAAAGTCGTATACTATGGCATAATAATTATAACATATATATAGTATTCTGTAAATATATTTTCGCCAAATTTGTTTATATGCACAAATAAATTCACACCTGATATTCTGAGTCAAACTTGTTTTGATACAGAATATCAGGTACGCAAAAGGGGAACGGGGAAAATGCCTTTTCCCCGTTACAATTTATCAGATTAAATTTTTTTCTATCTGTTGATTTTGGGTATTTACTGTATCAAATGACAGTTGTTATTTCTTTAAAAAATTTTTTACAACCAAAATTCCCTGTTCCCATTTGTATATCGGTCTGTATAACTCAATCTCGTATTCAATGTTATTGCATACATAAGTGGCTGAAACTGTTTCAGCGCCGGCAAGAGCTGTTATCTTTCCGCCCGAAAGACCTTGTTTGTCCATAAATTCTAAAATGACAGCATTAGGGTCAAGCCGCCATGGAAAATGTCCGATATCAACTTCCGCTTGAAGCTTCTTCATTTCTTCATAAGAAAGATGCTCTGCGTTTGATTCATCACGAAAGCTGCCGGCAATCTGTGCAACATCTTTGAACATTTTTTCATATTCAGCTGCAATTTCAATATCGTTTTCATCTCTGCCTTCCCATGTCGGATATTGAACATCGGTCGGAACTTCAAAAATATACGCATACAGATCATCTTTGTAAAGCAGTCGGCTTCCGCCCAGCATATTTAATATTTCATCTGCATTGTCCGCACGTGTTTTTTCAATTTTGAACAGCGTGCCGCTGCCTTCTCCGTATTTATCGTATGTTGCTTTTTGCACAAAGTTCACGGCGTTATTTCCGGAATGAATGTAGTATTTTCCTTCCCAGCTTTCAGGAATTTTAATCGTATACTCTCCCATAACGATATGATAAAAACCGCTGTAATCAATTATATTTCCGCTTTTGTCATATGTATTATACGTGATTTTATAAAGTTCATTATTTTCATCACGGACATTTAAAAAACGATATACGATGTAATCGAAATATTCAATCGAAATATATGTAAATGAATTTTTCAAAATATGCGGAACGCTGTTTGGCCCATCAATATAACCACGAGAATTATCTATGATATAATCTAATGCAGTGTCATCTAATACGGTTGATTCCTGTGAGCACCAAACTCCATGATGACCTATTTTGATGCAATACGCTCCTGCGTTTCCGTTTGTTTGGACAAGTGAAAGACCTACTTTCCCATCTTTCCAGACAATATTACTGTTGCTTTTGTCAAAACCAAGCTTTTCAAGCGTTTCTCTAAGCGGAACATATACCTCGCCGTTTTCGATAAAGGGTTTGTTCTTAAGTTCAATTTTTTCGCCGTTATTCAAAATTTCAATCGTGTAATCATCAGTCGTCAAATCCGATAATACGCCGCTTGCAAATACCGTTGTTGAAAGCATAATGGCGGCAATAACAGCGGATATGACCGACATAAATCTGCTTGTTGTTTTCTTATTTTTAATCATAGCAAATCTCCTTTTCAAAAATTTTTTACTGCTTGCCATTTGTGTGGTAAGCGGAAGCTGTTTGGATTTTCCTGTCGGAAGCAGGGAAAGAATTGTGTTTATATAGCTCATTTCCTCGCTGCCCGTCATATTTTTTGTAACCGCCATATCGCAGGATATTTCACACTCGGATGCGATTTGCTTTGAAACATACCACGAGATAGGGTTAAACCAATGAATACATTTTACAAGCTCTGCAAACCATTTATATAAAATATCGTGCCGCTTAAAATGCGTTATTTCGTGACGGAGTATGTTGTGTAACTGTTCGCCTGATAACTCCGTTTTCGGTAAAATCAGCGTTGGTCTGAAAATACCTGTTATAAACGGTGACGCAACATTTTCCCATACCCGAACATTGATTCTTCTGTCGGTGTACTCCCTTGTTTCGGGGCAGTATATAACCTCGCCGGTTTTGCGTATCTTAATATTCAGCCTTACATAGCGTACAACATTTAAGAGCATTAAAGCTATAGTGCCGGTAAGCCATAAATACGCTAAAATATTCATTCGGTTATAAATTATCCTATCCCATATAACTGTTGCTCTTTGTAAAAGCTGCGGCTTTTGAGTAGGGGCTGTCTGCACAACATTTTCGGTTGTTTCGGGTTGTTCACTGACAGCCTCTTGTTGTGTCTGTATCGTTTGTGTTGTAATGTTCGGCGCAGGCATTGTATTTACATTAAACCGCACCGGCATAAGCATTACAAAAAGTACGCACAGCCATATGTAATAATGCCACGAATATCCGAAAAGCTTTTTCGTTATCGGTCGGAAAATGCTGATAACAGCTGCAAGGGCAGAGCCGGCAAGTGATGTGATTAAAAGAGCTTTAAATAATTCACCAATCAAGTTAACCCCTCCTTTTTCTCAAAAATCGCTTTCAGCTCTTGTATATCCTTTTCCGAAAACTGCTCCTCCTCAAAAAGTGCGGCAACCAAATTTTCGGCTGAGCCGTCAAACAGATTTTTAATAAGATTTCTTACCTGCGATTTTTTATATTCCTTTGCCGTTAAAATCGGCGTGTAATACCACGCCTTACCCCGTCTTTCGGCAGACAATGCGCCTTTTTCAACAAGCCTTGCAAGAAATGTAGCGATTGTTGTGCGCTTCCAGCCCTTTTCTTCAACGGATTTTCCGATTGCCGTTGAACCTATCGGCTCATCTGCTTTCCATACAACCTTCATAATTTCAAGCTCTGCTTCACCTATGTTTATATGTTTCATAAGGCATACCTCCAATATAATCTACTGTTGTCGACATATATGGTCTACCACATTAGACATAGTTTGTCAAGACCTTTTGATGAATTTATAAATTTTAACTAAGTCTTGACACATAAAACTGTTCGGAATATATAAATACATAGCCTGTGTGAGCAATGCGCTGTTTATCGGCGCATATCACAATAACAAAAGTTGCCGGCGCAGTCGGTTTTGAGGCTGTATGCAGGCTCTGCCGTACGGTATGTCAGCGTATAATTTACTGCTTTTTAAAAACAAATCCGACAAGGAATAACCCTGCCGGATTTGTTTTCGGTTATGATTATGCTCTTTTAATTACCGAGCATTATTTATTGTCATAATCAATATAACCGGCTTTATGTAATTCATCCCGGCTATAAATCGGCGGAAGTATTTCCGCACCGTTAAAGTCGTAAACACCATAGACTGTTTCACCCCACGATCCAAACTCGGCGGGTTTTGTTATATCATAGGTTATAATATACTTTCCGTCCTCTGTAATGCCAAGAAAATATCCCGCCTTTCTCGGAAGTTCAAGAATTTTATTTCCGCTCGGAAGTTCGTAAAACTCCGTATGTGCTTCTGTTTGCGGTGCATCGCTGCCGAATACGGCAATCACAGTCTTTTTGTTGTGTTCAAAGAAATCCCAACCGCTGTAACCGTAATCAATGCGGTAATCATATGTTGCCCAGTACATCGGAAGTATAAAAATCACATTGCCATCTTTGTCCTCAATCCACATCTGCATTAAATTAAAATAACAGGATAGTTCCGTGTTGATTTCGCTGTGATGTGCAATGCAATTTATAAGCCGCATTGCGATTGCAGCCGCCTGTTCCTTTGAAAGCGTTTCTGAAGGTGAAAAATGATTTTCGCCCGTTCCGTTCATAATTCCCATTCCGCAGACGGATTTTATTGCGTCCGATGATTCATCTGTTAGAGAATAAGTATCATTAAAAGGCAATTTATACGGCAGCTTTTTCAAATTGCAATATTGGGCAGCGCGGCTTATAATGAGAGCTGTTTCCTCTCTTGTCAGATAATCCGACGGGCAAAAGGTTTTTTCGGTTTTGCCCTTAATTATTCCGCTTTCATACAGAGCTAAAATATACTCGCTGTTTGTATCTTCAAACGGTGATGTCTTTCCCGAAAATTTGGGGTAAATCGGCGTTGATTTTCCGATTTCATCCGAAACATTTGTAACACCGTTCATATAACCGACCGTATTGTATATAAGCTCACAAAATTCTTGCCGTGTAACAGACGCTGTAAAATCGCCGCCGTACATTTCCTGCGGCATTATGTTATACAGAGGGGATTCTGCGTCTTTAATGTAGTAATATGCCCATTCGGAACATTTTTCATCAGAGTATGCTTGCTCTGCAAATGCAGCTATTGCCGCAGAGCAAATAATTGTAATTGTTAAAATAATTGATAACAGTTTTTTCATTGCTTTTGCCCCTTTCTTTTGTTAGAAATTAAGTCAAATCAAAATCATAATCAATTACAATTCCGTTATCAAACTTAATTATCAGCCATTCATAGTCTATATATTTTGATTTACAGTTGTTCTTTACGCTTCTCATAACAGGATTCCCAATAATTTATTCTTAATAATATTATACAACATTTTTTGTGCATTTTCAACCTTTCAGCAGCCTTTTCGGCGGATTGTATAAAAAATCGCAGACAGAAGCGAATCAACTCTTGTCTGCGATTTTCGGTATCATTCTAATAATTTAAACCGATTTAGTGAACAACATCGGCAAAGGCATATAACATTTGTGCAAATTCTGCTTTGGTAACATTGTTGAATGGTTTGAAAGTGCCGTCTTCATATCCCCGTATTATACCTATGCTGCTTGCCCAGCTGACTGCTTCGACAGCCCAGTCGGAAACGGCATCCGCATCCGTATAAATGATTTGTGACGATGCCTCGCTATTGTCTGTACCAAGAAATTCTGCGCAACGGTATAGCATAACAACCGCCTGTTCACGCGTTACATCATCCGAATATCCGAAAAGCGTGTCGTCATACCCGTAAATAATGCCGTTATCGTATGCCCAGTTGATATATACTTTGTTATTCGCTGGAATATCGGTGAATTTCGCTTTTGATTCGACATTTTCACCGCGGCACAGTCCCGCAATTCCCGTTGCTATAATCCCTCTTGAGGCATTTTGGTTTATACCGTACTCAACATCCGATAACCCATCCACATACGGCAGAGAAAAGAACACTGCGTTGTAATACCATTCATCATGCTTAACATCTTCATAATCGAATCCGAATTCTTCGGTAATCTGTTCCGCAAGAATGATTGAACATTTTTCTTCAAAAACATTGTGAATACCGACTTCGGAAAGAGCTTCCTTGAACGGAATATGATCGCCGAGCGCACAGAATTTTAAATATCGATCCTTTGCCACATCAAAATCGTCAATTCCGGACCAGATGTCAAGAGCCGCCATTGAACTTGTCGCATAACTTATGTAATAAAACGGTTGCGTGAATATATGCTGTGTCCGTACCCATCCGTATGCCATCTCATCATCCGTCATAAAGGTCATTCCGTAGCTTTCGCCTATTTTTCTGTATGTGCGGTTCAGTTCGTCAACACTCATATTCGGATTTTTGATTGCGGCAAGCTCAAACTCGTTTATAACGCATCCGTCAATAACATTCCCAAGCAAATAATAAATTAAAGAAAGAGTATATGCGTTTTCGTCTTTGCCGTAAAAGCGGTTGTAATAGTTTGTCATAAGTGTTTCAAGACCGAGTGAATTAACCTCTGCGGTATCCATATTTGTTGCGTCAAACGTACCTATATTATTTTCCTGATTTACCGGATCATAAAGCATTGTGTTAAAATGCCCAAATTCATGAATAACCGTGCCGAGTTGACCTGCATTATCCTCTGACGGGCTTGCAAACAAAAACGGAGTTCCCAGATTATAAAGATAAATCGTTGCCGCATAGGAAGGATATTTATCCTCCGAATAGGTAATGTCATACATATTCTTATCCAGCATATACATAAATGCGTCCGACATCTCACCGCTCACATCCGCAAAGCAGAATTTTAATTCCTCAAGGATTTCCTCATCCGTCATGGATAAATATCTTGTATCCAGATTGGCGATTGCATCGCCGACCTTTTCAAATAAGTGGACTATATGTTTTTTAACATAACCGGAAAAGCTTTGTGCTTCGGCAACGGTATAATCTCTGGTGTAACCGATCTCATAGGCGTATTCGGCATAATTCTCATACACTGTTTCCCCGGCAATTTTATCTCTTACCTTTACTAATTTGGAATAGATTTCTCCCAAAATAATATTGTTTTTCTTGGTATATTCCAGATATTTATTTTCCAGCATTTCAAGTTCCGCCTGCAGCGCGTCGGTATCGCCGCCGTTTTTCATTGCTTCATCCGCCGCATTCATCTTAGCTGTAATATCGCTTATATTAAGCTTCTCGCCGCTATCGGATATAACGGTATTATTGCCGTAGATATTTGCCGTAAAATCACTGATGAGCTTTTGCTCTTCTGCGACAAGCTCATAGTATTTATCTGAACCGTTACTGTCGAGAAAAGCCTCAAATTCATCCTCGCTGCCGAAAAGCTTCGCCGGCACGGATCTGTATTTTCCTTCCGCAAGCTCGGTATACATACGGGTATAATTTTTTTCCGCTTCGCTTACGATATTGAAAGCTTTTTCCAGCTCAGCAATATTCTCCTCGGAATTGTGTTTCCACACGTCAATCTGTGCAAGAGCATACCTTGATACCGAATCCCAATACTGTTCCGATAAAGTTTCAAGCAAGCCCTTCATTGCTTTCGCGTTTTCCTCTGTATAGGGCTTTAAATTGATTTTAAGGATCTCAGATATATTTTTGTCAAACTCCGCCATGCCGAATCTTTCATATTTTATATCGTTAAAATTCGTCTGAGGCATGGAAAACTTCCCGAAATATTTCTTTTCAGCCGGCTCTGCGCCGTATAAAGAGTAATATGTATCGTAAAAGCCGAGGCATGCGTCCATACCGGCATTTGTGCTTAATGCTTTTTCAAGCACCGTCTGCCACGAGCCGTATTTTTCATAAAGCGAATCCGCCGTCGGACCATTTTCGTTTCCGTAGGTGTCAAGATTACTTTTCTTTAC
This sequence comes from Qingrenia yutianensis, assembly GCF_014385105.1. Classification (NCBI taxonomy): domain Bacteria; kingdom Bacillati; phylum Bacillota; class Clostridia; order Eubacteriales; family Oscillospiraceae; genus Qingrenia; species Qingrenia yutianensis. Next base: position 17,489 of record NZ_JACRTE010000019.1, read on the forward strand.
CCTCGCAAGACCCTCCGGATCTCCGTTATATGCCTCAAGTCGCAATTCATTTCTGCGCTTGCTGACCGTGCGTGCAATCTCCTCGGTGGTTTTGCCCTCCGCCGACAGTTTGTCAATCATTTTGTACAACTCTTCATTTTTGGCGTGGTACGCAGCACGTTGCTCCCTTGCTTCGGCAACCTGTTTCTCATCCGTCCAGTCAATCGCGTTTGCAAACTCGCCCAGCCGCACCGAATCGGGGTTCGGACGGTAGCCGTAAACCGCAGCCGGATCCTCAATAATATCCGCCGCAGTCTTCGGATTATCCATCGGATTATGGATATATGCGCCCTCCGCCGCAAACGCAAGGTTTGACGGAACGAGTGAAAAGACCATAATCAGGGACAGTACGATTGCCAAAAGCTTTCTTTTTACATGATACATCTTCATGCCTCCTTATATAATGGATTTTTGAAAGTATATACTATAAATATACTCAATTTTATTATACCACATTTTTTTGACAATTCCAAGGTGAAATTTCCGTGTCAGGCATTTTTCGTGTAGGTTTACAATAGATGTGTTACAGATTTTCATCATTATGCACTAAATAAGACATAGCTTTTAGACCAATGCTATTTTAATTTTTAACATTGGCCTGCTTTGCTATGCCTTTTTGCACAAAAAAGTTTTGAATTTTTTTATTATGCAGCTATGCAGCGTTTTTTGTTTCGAATTTATGAAAAACCCACTTTGCCTGCAACATAATTCTGATTATGTGAAAATGCCTTTACCGCATCAATATAACCGGCTTTATGTAATTCATCCCGGCTATAAATCGGCGGAAGTATTTCCGCACCGTTAAAGTCGTAAACACCATAGACTGTTTCACCCCACGAGCCATACTCGGCGGGTTTTGTTACATCATAGGTTATAATATACTTTCCGTCCTCTGTAATGCTAAGAAAATATCCCGCATTTCTCGGAAGTTCAAGCATTTTATTTCCGCTCGGAAGTTCGTAAAGCTCTGTATGTGCTTCTGTTTGCGGTGCGTCGCTGCCGAATACGGCAATCACAGTCTTTTTGTTATGTTCAAAGAAGTTCCAACTGCTGTAACCGTAATCAATGCGGTAATCATATGTTGTCCAGTACATCGGAAGCATAAAAATCACATTGCCGTCTTTGTCCTCAATCCACATCTGCATTAAATTAAAATAACAGGATAGTTCCGAATTGATTTCGCTGTGATGTGCAATGCAATTGATAAGCCGCATTGCGATTGCAGCCGCCTGTTCCTTTGAAAGCGTTTCTGAAGGTGAAAAATGATTTTCACCCGTTCCGTTCATAATTCCCATTCCGCAGACGGATTTTATTGCGTCCGATGATTCATCTGTCAAAGAATAAGTATCATTAAAAGGCAATTTATACGGCAGCTTTTTCAAATTGCAATATTGGGCAGCGCGGCTTATAATGAGAGCTGTTTCCTCTCTTGTCAGATAATCCGACGGGCAAAAGGTTTTTTCGGTTTTGCCCTTGATTATTCCGCTTTCATACAGAGCTAAAATATACTCGCTGTTTGTATCTTCAAACGGTGATGTCTTTCCCGAAAATTTGGGATAAATCGGCGTTGATTTTCCGATTTCATCCGAAATATTTGTAACACCGTTCATATAACCGACCGTATTGTATACAAGCCCACAAAATTCTTGCCGTGTAACAGACGCTGTAAAATCGCCGCCGTACATTTCCTGCGGCATTATGTTATACAGAGGTGATTCTGCGTCTTTAATGTAGTAATATGCCCATTCGGAACATTTTTCATCAGAGTATGCTTGCTCTGCAAATGTTGCCGGAGCACACGAAACACATATTATAAATACCGATATGATAAAAAGCAGCTTTCGCATCTCGTTCTCACCCCCCGTTTTATCCTATCCTATAGCCTTTTGAAACAAGCTCGCATACCTTTTTCATACCAACCTCACGGCTTTCAAAGAATATTTCTTTTCCGCCGTGAGATTTTTTAACGGTTATAATTTTTTCACTTTGGTTAATCCATATTGACCAAGCCTGTTTAATCTCGTTTGTTGTCATAGCAAATAAAATTCCTCAATCCGCTGTTGATGTCATTCTGTCGAGCATAGTAATAAGCTCTGCTCTTGTTACGCTGTCATACGGTCTGAAATATCCGTCAGTATCGCCTTGCATAATGCCAAGTTTGTTTGCAAGGTAGGTATATTCAAACATTCTTGTTACATTTTCGGGAATTGTGCCGTGCATTGCGTAAAGATTTTCATAATCATCATCTTTGAACGCAGCCGTCACATTGGCTTGTATATCCTGTATTGACGGAAGCTCCGTATTTATTTGTTCTTTATCCTTTTTAATTTCAACCAACGCTTCCGCAACGTGTATACGCATAGCCGGTGTTTCGGGCAAATAATAGTTTAAGCCTTTTTCGGTCACTTCTTGATATGGAGTATTTGTTTCGTAAGATACGGGAAGCGGATAAACAGGAATATATTTCGCGCAGCGCTCCAAATACGAATAATACCAATTTTCCGATTTAACATCTTCATAGCCGAGCGGGCTTCTTTCTTGCAGGTAAAATGCCAATGTAAGTATTTTTGCAAGCTCTGCACGAGTTATGGGATTATCGGGCTTGAAAGTTCCGTCAGGATAACCGGATATAACGCCTTTGTCTTTCCATTTTTCTATTGTATCTTTTGCCCAGTGATTTTTAATATCATTGAAATCCGTGTCGTTACTGCTGTTAATCAGCGACATAACCGCTGACGGATTTTCTGTCGTATAGAGTGCATACGGCATTCTGCTCATTAAAGCGCTGTATCGGTCAACACCGCCGCTTTGTCCTATAAACGCGTACGAAATACTTCCGTCTGTTTTTTCGACTGTTATGTATGTACCCTCAAGTGTTATTAACTCTGGCTCAAAAGCCGAGGTGAGCATAAGGCTGTCGCTTATATCATAAAAAGCGTTTTTATCAACATAATCTGTTTTAGCGTTAATTGTTATAGCAACACTTTTGACATCTTCACGGCTCGCACCCAAAAACTGTGTCAGCGTGATTGTTCCTCCGACTGTTTCGGTTTCTGCTGCAAATGTAACCGAAGTACACAACATCATTATACATAGCAGGCTGAATATTATTTTTTTCATCTCGAAAAACCTCCTCTTATTGAATTGTTACATACTCTTGCCAACGGCAAAGTAAATTGTTGTTTTTATCAAGCACGCCTATACATATTCTGTATTTTTCATTGGAATTAAATGCAGTATTCCCGTCAAACATCTTATATTGTTTTATAATTGTATGTCTGTTTAACGACGCAGGTTCTCCTTGTATGGTTACAGTATTATTTTTATTGTCTAAAATTGTTACATTGACATATTCGGCATTCTCTAAATTAATATCCGTATTAATAATAATTTCTTCCGGCACAGCCTTTTCCACGCTTATTTTAACATCGCTGTTTTCAATGTTTCTGTAATCTCGCTCAAAATCCGTAAAGTACATACACCAACCGCAGTTAAAAAAATCTTCCGCTTTATCTCCGATAGTCCCGATGATATTCAAACTGTCTGCCGATGCGTCAATAGCATCGAAGTTATCATTTCTTTGTATATCATAGGGGTTAATTTCATCGGTTAAACAAAGATTAAGACGTATCGCACATATGTTCTTTTGTTCATCTATGCCAAATTCAACACGAACACATTTCCTTTTTCCGCTTTCGCTGTCAAGCATACCGTTTTCGACAAACGGTTTTGCATATTCCAAAAGTCCGCCGTTTTCGGCTGCTTCTATAAAACGATAGCTGCTTGAGTACGGATAGTTAAGACTTGAAGTTGCTCCGCCGCTTATTAAATTTCTGTTGCTGTCAAAGGACGCCGCACGATTTATGCCTCCGCCGCTAATCGAATAGAGCCTTGTCGTTCCGTTTCCGCCTGATAATTCGGCTATAGTACATAACGAAACATAACCGCTCGTTTTGCGCCGCATTTGATAATTTCTTATTGTAACCGATACATTTCCGTCATCTCCGGCAACGTCTTCATTTACCCAATAGGGAACATTCTTTCCCGAAGTATTTGCCGTGAAGCTCACACTGCCGAGAAAATAAATCTCGTTTTTATTCCAATACTCCAAGCCGTCGGAGCCGACAGCCGCCATAACGATGGTTGCGCCGAGCATTGTTACGGCAACGGCGCAGGACATAACGAGAGCCATAATTTTTGAAATCCGACCGCTTTTTCTGCGGATTTTTGTGAACCTGTTCTGCAAGGTCTTTTTATTTGCACTCATTTTTGTTGTGTATAAATTTTCAAGCATTTTTTTAGCTCCTTTCTTCGACTAAATTAAGAATTGTCTGCATATACAACTTTTGTTCATCTTCGGACATATTTTTTGTTACCGCCATATCGCACGATACCTCGCACGCTTCGCTCAAAGCAGCACAGGCAAGATAGCAAAGAGGATTAAACCAGTGAACGGCATTTACCAAAATTGCAAACCATTTCACAAGCAAATCCTTTCGCTTATAATGCGTCAGTTCGTGCAAAAGTACCATACGCATATTGTTGTCGGGAATTTCCCGACAGGGAATATATACGGTCGGAAACAATATCCCCACAAGCATAGGCGAGCCTATATCCGATGACGCTTTCAGTCTGATACGCCTTTTAATTTTAAGCTCCTTTTTTACTTCCGAAAATATCTTGTTGTCGGAAATTTTAACTGCATTTTTGTTTTTATGGCACAAAAACCTAAAATAGCTTATAATGACAACAAGCGAAAATATGAGAACGCCTGTGCCCCATATATATGCGATAAGGTCAAAGAGCCGTATTTGAATTTTGGACGATAGATTAACCTCTCGATATTCAATCGGTGTGTCATAGGTTACAACCGTATCGGGATTGATTTCCTCCTGCGGCTGTGTTTCAGTCTGCACCGTTTGATTTTGCGGCACTATTGAAAGTTTTTGAGCCTCTTTTTTCGGTATCAGCTTGTATGCCGGTAATACCATAGAAATCAGCAGGGCAACCCATACGCAGTATTGCCACCTCGCCGGCAACCTTTTTGCGGTAATGGGCTTTAAGAGTAAAAGCAGCGCCGTTATCCCGAACCCGAACAGGCTTAATATAAGCACTGTTTTGAAAATGTCGTACAAATTTATCACTCCAAATCAAACATACTTTTAAGCTCCGACATATCCTCTTTGGAAAGCTTTTTGTTCTCATAGAGTGCCGCAACAAGATTTTTAACCGAGCCTTTATATATCTTCGATAAAAAGCTCTCGGTTTCGCTCATATCATAATCATTTTGTTTCAAAATCGGATAATATAAATTTGTGTTTCCCTTTTTTTCACAAGATACAACATTCTTTTTTAGTAATCTCTGCAAAAATGTAGAAACGGTAGACGGCGTCCAGTCGTTTCCGTCAAGAGCCCTGACAACATCTGATACCGTCATTTTCTTTTCCGAGTTCCACAAAATTTTCATAATACTGTATTCCGAATCGGTAATTGTGTGTTTTGCATTTGACATATAAAATGCCCCCTTATGCGTCATAAGATTTTTGTTAAGTGTAATTACACTCGTAGCTACTGTAATCAGCATAGCATAGTCAGCTACATTTGTCAATCCTTTTTAATGAATTTATAAATTTTAACTAAGTCTTGACACATAAAACTGTTCGGAATATATAAACACATTACCCATATCAAAACAAGATTTTCAACTTCTCGCACCCAAGTCTTGACTTGATGTTTTTACCCCAAACCGCCGTTATATGTTCTTTATATGCCTATGGAAGGATATTTACAAATTAAAAGGACTATGAATCCGCTGAAAATTCATAGCCTTTTAATAAAATTAGTTATTTGACTGTTGTAAAGTGCGGTGCTATATCCTACAATTACGGCGCTATGTGCATCATTGCGTTCGGATTTATGCCGCCGTTCTCATTATACATATTATATCCGTGACAGTCTATGTCCATTCTTTCCGTAAAGCTTGGAGTAACAATCATTCTTCCCCTTTCATCAATAAATGTTGTTTGATCGTATTCCTTGTTGTAATAGTCAGCCGTTTCACCGTCAATGATCACCTTGGTTGAGCCCGGCGCAAACACATAGGTCGAGCCGCGGTATGTAACGGTTGCCGTGCGGTCGGATTCGTTCCACACTATATCCGCACCGAGCTTTTCGCAAAATTCTCTAAGCGGCAGCCATAAATGCTCTTTAATATAGGGCTTAATTGTAAAGGGCTTCAATAGGTTGTCGATTTCGATTTTTTTGGAGTTTGAAACATCGTCTGTCGGGTACTCCGTATCATTTACAATAATACTTTTGATTTCGTCGGGTTTGATGATTCTTTTTGCCCATGCACGAAAATGTCCTGCATTTGCTTCAATATTGCTGCCGTCTTGTCTGTATAACTGATTAAAGGTCTTAATTTCACCGTTTTTCATTCTGAAATAAAAGTAATTTGTACGAATGCCGCACCAATCGCAAACATTTTTCTCGGTTACGGGATAGCTTAATTCAATGGATATCGGATTATATTGAACCTCAATATTATCAAATTTAAGCGTCTTTGTTTCTATATTGCTTTCCATGGGGATAAAAATTTTGGGCGAGCCTTTTATTTTGTTTGTGCAGATGTAAAAATCAATCTTATCTTTGTTATCAATCGAATTGCATTCCAAAACAAAATATCTCTTTCTTTCGGTATCAAATTTTTTGTTCAGGGAACCGGTTGAGAAGCCGCTTCTGTAAGCCTTGTCATAATCAACCGGACCGAATCCGATTGTATCCATATCCCAAAAAGTGCTGTTTCCTCTTTCGTCAACGGCATTAAATTCAGCGATTGCCGCGTCAGTTTGTGCTTCGATTGAGAAAATAACAACAGCCTGTTTTTCCGCAACCAGGTATTGCTCAAGGGTGAGCGTATAGTTTTCATCGCTTACGCTCTGCCTTTCCGTTTTTACAAAGTCCGCCAAATACGATGTATCACCGCTGAATACTTCGTCAAAAAACTCGTTGCTCATTGCTGCGGCGCATACAGATGCTGCAATCGTAAAGGCCATTAAAACAGCCATTGCAGCCGTTCCTTTTTTTCTTATTTTTTTACTTGCTATCAGAGTAAGTCGCTTTTTCATACCTTTTTTACCTCCAAAAAATGTTGTGGTCATATATGATTTTTTTTGATTTTGGGTTTTTAGAAAGTTAATCAGCATTTCCCCGTAAAACACTCTCGTTTCGTATGCCTTTCCTTTAATCACTTTTTCGTCGCAAGCCGTTTCACCGTCAATTTCTATTGCCCGTGCCATAATATAAGCAAAAGGATTATACCAGTTGAGCGATATAAAAATTAACGTGATAAGCTGATACAAAATATCTTTTCGTTTGTAATGTATCAACTCGTGGCGAAATATAAAATGCAGCTCATCATCTGAAAACTCGTTTTCGCTTAATATGATAAACGGGTGAATAATTCCCACAAGCATAGGCGTATCGGCAGCAGAAGAAACCCTTACCGGTATATCGGAAGTGATTTTAAGCTTTTGCTTTTCCGACTCCAGAATGTCGGCTGTGCTTTCATCACAAAGCGGTGATGATATTCTTTTCACCGCCCTTTTGAATGAAAAATACCGTTTTATATGCAAAATCAAAAACAGTACTGCGCCGACCAGCCAGATAACACTTAAAATCAGTTTCACATCAATCGGTGTTTTGTATTTTACCGTAGCTGTCGTTTCTTCCAATGGTGGATTTTCGGCTTGTCCGCCGTTATTCGGTTTAACGGGTACGGTTTTCGTAACCGTTTGCTGCGGCAGCTTTTGCTCATACCAATTACGAATATCTCTTGTTTCGCTTTGTATGTCCATTATCACAGGCGATATCGGAATTTTATAGCTTATACCGAGTTTTCCGAACGGTATCAGAAAAATAAGCATAACCGCAAGCCACGAATAGTATCGAAAACCTGCCGTGTACCTTTTCACAACCGGCTTTGTGAGAGCTAAAAGCAAAATAATTACAACCGAAAATTTAATTGATGAAATTACATTTTGCTCAAAAATTTGTTTTATAATTTCTGTCATTTTCTCTTTTCCTTAAACATTTTTTCAAGCTCCGAAATATCCTCATCGCTTATTTTTTTACTGTCAAACAATGCTCTCATTAAATTTGTGATGGAATTTCCGTGCATTTTTCTTAAAAATCGTTCGCTTTCAAATTCGACATAATCTTTTTCGGCAACAAGCGGCGTGTAGATATATTCTTTTCCCCGTTTGTCCTTTGCAATGTATTCCTTTGCTATCAGCCTGTTGATAAGCGTTTGAACGGTTTGCTGCGTTCGAGCGGCATTGCTTTCTTCATCAATAATTCGTTTCACCTCACTTGTGGATATGGGACACTCATTATGCCATATCACTTTCATAATTTCGAGCTCCGCGTCCGGAAGTCTTTTTTCAAAGTTTTTCAAGATAATTACCTCACTTTCTACGACTGATGTCGTATTACGGTTTTATTATACACTACACTTGTCGTATTTGTCAAGCCTTTTTGATAAATTTATAAACTTTAACCAAGTCTTAACACATAAAACTGTTCGGAATATATAAACACATTACCCATATCAAAACAAGGTTTTTAAGCTATCACACAAATCTTGACTTGATATATGTAATGTGTTTATATTAAAAGTGTGATTTTTGCGCGTCAAGAGATGAAAATGAAAAAATGCGATTTACCGAAATCGGCTCTATTTCAATCGGCAAAAATTATAGTGCAAAACGCTGAAAACGCTCTAAAAGCGTTGACTATACAAGAAATTTATGTTATAATAAAACTGTATAATTTTTTGCAGAAAGGACTTGACAGACTATGTTGGTTGGCGAAAAATCGGTACATACATACAGTATAAGTCTGTCATTTTTCAAAAATATAATAGAAATATTAAAGGTACACTTCACATCTCTCAAAAGAGTAAATAAGGTGTGCCTTTTTGTGTTTCTTTTTGAAAAACAGAGTTTTGCACGATATGTCAACTTAAATCTATTCAAGGAGTGTTGCCTATGAAAATACAAAAGCCGATAATTGCAGTTCGGCAAGTAAAAAGTTTATTGCGAAACAAATATATGTTTTAGGAGGATATTTACACTATGAAAAAAACAAATAATTTGCTCTGCTTTCTTTTGTCTTTTGCGATGCTTGTTTCACTTTTGACACAAGTTGCATTTGCCGAAAGCACTAACATTACAAACGAAGCTGATTTTCTTTCAGCCTTGGCAAACACAGAAACTACTGAAATGAATATTACAGGCAATGTATCTGTTGATGCGTCGATAGAAAAGAGTATTGACATCAATGTAAAAAGCGGTGCAACACTCACATTGAATTATGACGAGGGTGAAAACGGAATAAGCCGTGTTTGTAATGCAAATATTAAGGTTGAGGACGGCGCTAATGTTATTTTTGAGAATAAGACTTTGAATGATAGTAAAGCAAAACGCTATCTCATAATGAACGGAAACTTCACATTGAAAAGCGGAGCTTCTGCTAAAATCAGCAAGAAATCAAATCCCGTTGGCGGTATATTGTTTCAGGGTGAATTTAAGAACGAGGGAACACTTGACTGCGGTGCAATGAATATGGGACAACCTAATTTGTATGTCTATATTAAATTTGGCGTAGATAGCGGAGATGTTACAAATGGTTATGTGGCATATAATCTTTGCCGGACAACACCGACTGATGAAACCATTTCAAATAAGGCTATCAAAGTTACAGCCATAAACGGAAACGCAGAGGTTGGTGAAACTCTTTCTGCTGAAATTGACGGTTTTGGAGATTCAAGAGAGCTTCCTAAAAATCTTATTACTTGGAATGGAGCAAATTGGGAAGATGCAAACATTTATAATAATACATATACCGTTATCTTTAAGGATGTCGGAAAGAAAATAGGAGCAAAATTTAACGGTGTTGGCACTATGGGCAATCCTATTTCGAGCTACCCATATGATTATGTGGCGGTTAAGGACAATAAAGTAACAGTAATACTCAACGGAACGAACGATATTGAAACCGAAACAGACACAGTGCCATATATTGATACGATTTATCTCGACAGTAAAAAGGGCAGCGATAAGAATTCAGGTGTTTCAGCAGACAAAGCAGTTGCTTCTATTAGCACTGCAATGCAACTTGTAGCCGACGGCGGAACAATAGTTGTATGCGGCAATGTTGTAATGTCGACTGATTCACCTGCATACATTACCAAAAATGTTACTTTTACAAACACTGATGGTGAAAATACCTATCAAGCTTCTTTTACAGGCGGTACGGAAGAATATTACAGTCTGTTTTATTCGGCAAATAAAGAGGCTTCCATTAAGTTTTCGGGCATAAAGTTTATCAACAATGTGTTTGCAGCTTCGGAATATGCTGGCAGCAAATATATATTTGACAATATCAGTACCGCTGAAAACAGTTGTATCGGAGCATTTATTATCAATGGGCTGTATCTCAAATATGAGCCGTTTGCAATAGATGTTATAAACACGAAAAGTGCAGAAGTGGATATATTGAATGACCAACAAGAAGGTATTCCTGTAATTACACTTGATAATTCAATTATAACGAGTGCTATGCAAGGAAGTTTGGGAAATGTATCACTTAAAAACAACAGTAAAATTAAGACTTTTCAGCCTATGCAAACGCTGACTGCGGATAATACGGATAATGCTATCGAATTTTTGGCTGATGAAGCAAATAATATTATTCCGATAAACATTAATGGTGATATTACAATTAGCGAAAACAATCTTATTAAATTGGAATTTGAAACACCTTTTACGGTGGGACAAACACTTTTCACATCTACAAACGGAAATACCTCTTTAACAGCGGATAAGTTTTCGATTTCACAAATTGAACTTGCATTGGACAAACAAGATAATGATATAATAACAAAAACGGCAGAATATATCATCAACTATGAACTTGACGGAGGTACTCTTGGTGCAAATTCCCCTGCAACACATACATACGGTACGGAAACAATACTCGTTAATCCGACCAAATCGGGATATAATTTTGCGGGTTGGTATTTGGAAGATACATTTGCTACAAAAATTGAAACACTTGCAGCAGCTGGATATACATCTGAAATAACTCTTTATGCAAAGTGGAACAAGCGCTCCGGTGGCGGCGGGACAACTCGCTATACGGTTTCGTTTGACACAAACGGCGGAAATAAAATATCAAGTGAGAGAGTTAAAAGAAACGGTACTTTGACAGAGCCTACAACACCGACCAAAGATGGTTTTGACTTTGTGGGTTGGTATACCGATAAAGAGCTTAAAACAAAGTATGATTTTTCTGCAAAGGTAACAAGGAGTATGACGCTTTATGCCGCTTGGACGGAAAAGAAAACAGATAACTCTGAAAATCAAATAATTCTTACTATCGGCAAAAAAGGTGCCTCTGTTTTCGGAAAAGTAAAGACAAATGATGTTGCACCAAGAATTGTAAATGACCGAGCAATGCTTCCGGCACGATTTGTTGCTGAAAACTTGGGGGCTTTCGTTGAATGGGACGGTGACAAACAACTTGTAACAATTATGGGCAAAAACCTTAAAACCAATGAAGATGTAACTATTCTTATTACCATAGGTGCAGAGTATGCCGTTGTAAACGGTGAGAATGTTAAACTTGATTCTCCGGCATTTATAGAAAATGACCGTACATATACGCCTATTCGTTTCATTTCCGAACATCTCGGTGCAAGTGTCGAATGGTTGGAAAACGAACAAAAGGTTATTATTACAAAAAATCTGTTGGCAGAAAAAAATAATTAAAACAAAGAACATACAACATTAAAAGGACAACCGAAAAAAATCGGCTGTCCTTTTTTCATACCCAAAACACAGAAAGGAACGATATTTTATGAAAAACATTGACGAACAAATTGCAAAAACACAGGCGCAAATCAATCAGCTCACCAACAAGAAAAAACGGCTCATATCAGAGCAAAAACAAGCCGAGCGAAAGAAACGGACAAAGCGGTTAATTGAGCGAGGGGCGATTTTGGAAAGTGTAATCAACAATGCGGAGAACTTTTCAAATGAGCAGTTGCAAACTCTTTTAATCGAGATTTTTTCAAGCGAATTTGCAAAGGGAAAAATCAAGAATTTTCGTGAGCATACGGCGAGTGAGGGAAATCCCTTGTTTTAACAAGGGAACAAGGGCGCACTTATACACCTTAACAGGTGTGTGCGCTCTGCCGAGAGCAAATTAAAACAAATCGGCGTTTCCGCATTTGTTTTAATTATGGGGCAACTCACATTTCCCCATACCCCTTTGTGCTATACGCAAAATAAAATTTGCATATAGCGTCAAAACAGTTTTCGCAAAAACTGTTTTGTTGACTTGATATTTTATATCAAAACAAGTTTGACACAAAATATCAAGTATACTAGGGTATTTCCCCGATTTTGTGTAAACTCCAAAATGATAATATAATTTAAGTGTTTTTCGAAGGATGAAATCCATATTTCGGGATTTCATCCTTCAGCTCATATATAGCATAAAAGCACA
>NZ_JACRTE010000020.1 GCF_014385105.1 Qingrenia yutianensis
AGGACGACGGTGTTGCCTTTGACATTCCGCGTGAAACTACGGTGTATGAGAGCGGCGGAAGCGGATTTTCGAATAGCTTGGACGATGCAAAAATCGACGCTATTATGGGAATAACAACAAAATAAAAATAAAGGAGTTTAAAAAATATGGCAAATTCAATAACATTATTTAAAAAGTACATTGACAGACTGGACAAAGTATACAAGCAGAGTGCAACATCGAGTATTCTTGACGGTGACAACACTCTTGTGAGCGCAGGCACAAACGCAAACGAAATTGTAATACCTAAAATTTCTATGGACGGTTTGGCGGATTATTCGCGCAACGGCGGATATGTAAGCGGTGATGTTAAAATCACTCACGAAACCGTTAAATTTAACTACGACAGGGGCAGAATGTTTGATGTTGACGCTATGGACAACGAGGAAACCGCAGGCATTGCTTTCGGTCAGCTTGTATCCGAATTTATAAGAACAAAGGTTGCGCCCGAAATGGATGCTTTCAGATATGCAACTTACGCGGCAATTTCGGGTATTTCAAAGGTATCTGCCGGTGCAACCCTTTCGGACGGTGCGTCGGTTATAACTGCGCTTCGTGCGGCAACTACCAAAATGGACGAGGACGAGGTTCCTATGGAAAACAGAATTTTGTTCATCACCCCTACTCTCGACGGCGTTATTCAGGATATGGACACAACCAAGTCGAGAGAGGTTCTTTCGAGATTTTCAAGCAAAATCCTTGTTCCGCAGACACGTTTTTACACTGCGATTGACCTTTATGACGGTGTGACCGATACATCATCACAGGACAGCGGTGTGAATGAAAAAGTCGGCGGTTATGTTAAGGCTTCGACCGCAAAGGATATTAACTTTATGGTAATACATAGATCGGCAATTTTGCAGTATACAAAACACACCGTTAACAAGGTTATTTCGCCCGCCGAAAATCAGACTGCGGACGCTTGGAAATTCCCGTATCGTGCATACGGCTTGGCAGACGCATACGAAAACAAGGTTGCAGGTATTTATTTGCACCACAAGGCATAATTAAAAATTTATACGGGCGGCAGACCGACAATCTGCCGTCCTCAATTTATGAGGAGTTGATAATATGAGATGTGTGGGACTTACGTTCAAAGAAGATGTTAAAAAACAAAACGCAAAAGCCGAGAACAAGGCTGAAAAACAAAACGCAAAAGCCGAGAACAAGGCTGAAAAACAAAACGCAAAAGCCGAGAACAAGGCTGAAACGGAAGAAAAATAAAGGCGGTATTAAAATGTATTTGACATATGAAAATTATGTTGGTATGGGCGGCAAAAAGAGTGAAATTGCTTTCTCCGCCCTTTTGCGGAAAGCGGAACGTCTTATAAATGCCCAGGCAGGCGGGAAAACGGGCGAAAGGCTATCGGAAATGATACGCACTGCCGGCGTGCCGCAAGCGGTGAGCGACTGCGTTTTTGACCTTTTAATCCATTTTGAAGCAAACGCTTTTGACGGTGCAAACATTCAGAGCGAGAGCCGGTCGCTCGGCGGTATGAGCGAGAGTGTGACGTATATGCGCCTTTCAAAAGACGAAGCCGACGCGGAGGCGGTTGACATTATAGAAAATTATTTTTACGGCGCGGGGCTCGGCAAGCTTTTATACAGAGGTGCGTGCTTATGCTGACAAATTTGTTTGACAAAACTTTTACCGTTATCAATCAGATTCCGAAATCGAACTTTTCGGGTCAAAAAGTATCTTGGGAAAAGCACGTGCTTAAAGGCTGCGCCTGTGAGGGCGGTATTTATGACAAATCAAAAAAAGCAATATCGCTTTCGGGCGGAAAGTTTACCGTTTACATAAAGAATGTTGAAAAATTTAAACCGCCTTGTTTTGCGGAAAAAGCGGAGGACGGATATTATTCGGCGCCAAGGGATAAACGGGCGGATTTTTTCACGCTCGGCAAGGGCGATTTGATTGTATTTGACATTATACCCGACGAAGTTCCGAAAAGCGTTGAAGAATACGACGCACTTATAGAAAAATACGGCACAAATATGATGACGGTGTCGGGATATGAAGTGTTTAACGTTAAGGACTGGCGGACAAACCACATTGAGGTTTATTAAGGGGGATTTATGGCGGAATTAAAGACAAATTTCGAGTGCATTTATGAATATCTTGCCTCAAATGCGCAAAACTTTCCGCAGCTTGAAGTGCTTTCGGCACTTTTAAAAGACAAGAAAATTTACATTGAGCCTGACACAAGCTCGAATATGTACGATGCAGTGCCGAGCGAGTATCAGGACGGCGGTTACAGTGTGGTTTTTAACCCTGTAAAGCCGTATTATTTTGATATTCAGATTGTTTTTATGCTTGCGGTATATGAAGACAATGCGGAAAGAAATCTTTTGCAGATACGCAAAATTCAGAACGCTATCGACTGGCTTATTGAGCAGTCGCAGACCGATAATCTGCCGGAATTTGAACGTTTAAACTGCTATATGTTTGAGGTGCTGACACCCAATCCGTCGCTTCGGCTTACATATGAGGACGACAGCGACCAAAGCAAAGCTATTTCGGAATACGGTATAAGCGTTCGGTTTTATGTTGAAAATCCTGCAAAAAAGGTTATAAAGGTTGTGAAATAATTGGACGTTACCGTTAAAAGCAACATTGATTTTACCAAGCTTATAAGAACGTGCAAAAGTGATGATTTGTGGTTTTGGGGCGCTAAAGAATGGCACAGGCTGACACGTGATTATGTGCCGAAACGCGACGGAAATTTAAACAGGCTTGTTACACTTAAGCCAAAACAGATAATTTACCGCTCGCCTTATTCGGCATATATTTATTACGGCAAAAAAATGGTTGACCCTGTTTACAAAAAGGGCGGTTTTACTCCGGACGGAATAAATTTTTGGTCGCGCAAGGGTGTTAAAAAAATAAAGACAAACGAGAACCTTAAAATTGCAAACGGGTACAGCAGGTGGGACGTAAAGGCGATTGAAGAAAAGAAAGACGATTTACTTGTTAAAAGTATGGAAAAATTCATAAATAAGAAAATGGAGGAATGAAAATGTCTAAAATTGTATTAAGACCTAAAAGAAGAATGTTTATGGGAGTTAAGGCGGAGAGTTCGGACACGGTGACATATACGCGTTTAAAGGGGTTTACAACACTTACCGAGAACAAAAATCCGACGGAATACACGCGAAAATATGTTGACGAATATTTTGAGGAAACCGATGTTACCGGAATCAGCGTAAGCTTTGATTTTACGTTTGATATGCTTGACGGTGACGCGGTTAACACAGATATTGCAGGTATTATTGACGGCGAAAAGCTCGGCGAGGACGCGGTCCGCTCGTTTGTTTCGGTTGATTTTAACAAGTCTGTTACGAGCGGAGGATTTGAGGCGGTTGAACGAAAAATGTCTATTGTCGGTTCGACAATCGGCGACGGCACCGACGCGCTTACATATAGCGGCACTTTGAGAGTTAAAACCGAAAAGGTTATCGGAGTTGCGGTTATTGCAACTCCCGACGGCGGTAATGACGAAACGGTTAAAACCATAACGTTTACACCGTCACAGGACTGATTTCCCCCACTGTTTTAAGTGCTGACAGTGGGGTTAAAACGGTGAGCAAGGCAAGGAAAAAGGCGGTTGCGGCTAAAGCTGCCGACACCGCCGAAAAAACAACCGATACGGCATTGAACGATGATAATATCAAGGAGGAGCAGCAAAATGGCGGAAAGGATAAATTTTGAATTTGAGGAGCAGGAAATAGAGCTTACCGACGGTACGGTTCTCAAGCTTCCGGCAAGAACCAAGGAAATTAACGATAAAATTTCGGAACTTGCAAAAAAAGCGGGCATTATGAACGAATACGACTTTTACAAGGAAAATTTAATTGCCTTGTTCGGCAGGGGCGGATTCGGAAAAATCGCACCCGAAGCGGAAAAGACAAATCTCGACTATCTTTCAGCAGTTTGGCATACCGCAAAAGACCTTTTTATGGGTCAGAAAAATGATGCGGACAAAAAGGAACTCGAAAAGAAAATGGAAATACTGGAAAAGGTAATTCCGCAGGCTGACGTTATAAATTCGTTTTTAACCCGCATAAAATGAACCTTCTTTGTGAAAATGCCCCCGATTTTCTTACTGTCGGGGGCAAAAAATTAAAAATAAATACGGATTTTTCTGTGTGGATAAGGTTTTTAACGGCTTTTGAAACAAACGACGTTTTAAGGCTTGAAAACTCGCTTGTTGAAATATTCGGTAAAATTCCCGATACAAGCTCTTTTGATGAAATTATCACCGCAATGCGCGATTGGCTTAATCTTACGGATGAAAAAGCCTTCAAGACAGGGCAAGCCTGCGCGCCGTGTTTAAGCTTTTGTTATGACGGCAATTTGATATATGCGGAGCTTTGGAAATATTTTCCCGATATGATGAAAAGGGGACTTACTTATCAAGAGGGTATTGAGCTTGTTAACCTTATTTTGTGCGACGACAAAACTATGCTTTGGCACAGGGCTTTTGCGAGAAGCGGTGATTTTTCGCAGTTTCCGAAAGAACAAAAACGGTATTGGGAAAAAGAACGCGCAAAATATAAACTTCCTTCAAAGGCAAATCAGCAAAATACCGACGATGTTTTGTCAAGTGTATTTTGATTTTATCACGTTTCTAAAAAAGGAACGTGATTTTTTTATGCAAAAAAACGGCAAAGGTGGTGAATAAATGGCTAAAAAGAACAATTTGATTATAGAAATTGACGGCGACAGTAAGAAGCTTGAAAAAGCTTTATCAAAAGCCGGAAATGCTGCTAAAACCGCAGGCAAGGTTATAGGAGCGGGATTTGTTGCGGCAGGAGCGGCGATTGGGGCAATCGGCACAAAAGCGGTAAAGGCATACGCAGATTTTGAGCAGCTTGTCGGCGGTGTAGATACGCTTTTTAAGGACAGCAGTGCAAAGGTTCAGAAGTATGCCGATGACGCATATATGGCCGCAGGGCTTTCAGCAAATCAATATATGGATACCATAACGTCATTTTCAGCGTCGCTTCTGCAAAGCCTTGGAAATGACACCGAAAAAGCGGCGGAATACGGAAACCAAGCTGTTATAGATATGTCGGACAACGCCAACAAAATGGGTACTGATATGCAGAGCATACAAAACGCATATCAGGGTTTTGCAAAGCAGAATTACACAATGCTTGACAACTTAAAACTCGGTTACGGCGGTACAAAAGAGGAAATGCAAAGGCTTTTGCAGGACGCTGAAAAATTATCGGGTATAAAATACGACATTTCATCTTTTGCGGACATAACGCAGGCTATACACGTTATTCAAACCGAAATGGGAATAACGGGTACAACTGCCGAGGAGGCGGCGACGACAATTCAAGGTTCGCTCGGTATGGTAAAGGCAAGCTGGGAAAACCTTATGGTCGGGCTTGCTGACCCTAACGCGGATTTTGACAAGCTTTTTGATGACTTTTTGAAAAGCGTTGAAACTCTCGGCGATAATTTGTCGCCGGTTATTGAACGTGTTTTAAATTCAATGTCTGAAACAATAAAGGAAAAAGCTCCGTTAATTGCAGAAAAAATTCCTGAAATGACCGAAAAGATTTTACCCGGCTTGCTTGACGCGGCGGCGGAGCTTGCGTTTTCGCTTGCGGAAACCGCTCCCGAAACGTTTCAAAAGGTTGTAGATGCCATTGGTGATGTGCTTGACGGCATAGGCGGCAAACTTTCCGAGAAGTTTCCTGCGTTGAAAGGAATTTTTGAAAATCTTACTCCGATAGTTACAGGGCTTGCGGTGGCATTTGTAACACTTAAAACCGCAAGTGCAATATCGGGTGCGGTAAGTGCACTTACCACGGCGTGGACCGCATACAAAACGGCAAACGAGGGTGCAACGATAGCACAGTGGGCATTAAACGCGGCAATGAACGCTAACCCCGTAGGAATAGTTACAGCGCTGATTGCCGGACTTGTTACGGCTTTTGTTGTACTTTGGAACAAGTCGGAGGCGTTCCGTAATTTTTGGACAGGCTTATGGGACGGAATAAAAAAGGCAGTTTCGGCAGCGATTGACTTTGTAAAAAACAACTGGAAGGATATTATCCTTTTTATTACAAATCCGATTGCCGGAGCGATAAAGCTTTTGTATAATCTCAACCCGAAATTCCGCGCCTGGGTAGATAACCTTATATCACAGGTAAAAGCGTGGTTCGGGAATATGGTATCTGTCGGCAAAAACATAGTTGAGGGATTGTGGAAAGGCATTATCAATACAAAGGACTGGCTTCTAAACAAAATAAAATCGTTTGCACATACCATTACGCAGGGCATAAAGGACTTTTTCGGCATACATTCGCCGTCGAAGGTTATGCGCGACGAGGTCGGCAAGATGATTGCGCTCGGTATTGCCGAGGGCATTGAGGACAACCGCACCGAAGTTGAGAAAGTTTTGGACGAACTTAACCAAAACCTTCTTGACAGCGAAATTTTATACAACAAAGAGAGCGAACGTCTTAAAAACAGCAAAAACGAGAGCGACAAGAAATATCTTGAAAAGTTGAAAGACACTGCCGAAACCGAGCGTAAAATTTACGACGCACGGCAGAAAGACATTAAAAGTGCTCAAAAAGAAATTGTTGACCAATACAAGAAAATGGCGGAGGAGGTTTTTGATACCATTGAAGAGGTGGAAAAGGCGCAGGAGAGTATGGCAAAAAAGCTTAAAGGCTATGGCGCGCTTTACACCAAGAAAGACAGGGAAATCGGCATTGAATACACTTTTGATGAGAAAAAGGGAGTTTTAACAGGCAAAAAACAGTTTGAAGAAGTGTATGAATTAAACGATTTATCAAAGCAGACGGCGGATTTAAACAAATTTTCCGACAATCTTACCAATTTAAAAGAAATAAAGAAAATGCCGAAAGAATTTTTTAACGTTATGCGCGATATGGGCGTTGACGAGGGCATTAAGTTTACAAACGCGCTTTTGGAATTATCGGACGCCGATTTCGACAGTTATATTGCACAATGGACGGAAAAACAGTCGGCAAGCGAGGATATATCGAAAATTTTGTACCGCGATGAGGCGGAAGAAGCAATAAGCGCCGTGACGGACAAAATGTCGGAATTTAACTCGAAGTTTGAAGAGAACGGCGAGGAAAACGCGAAGAGCTGGGGCGAAGGGTTTATTGAAAAAATGAAAGAAATTATGCCGGATATTACCGACAGGATAAACGCCGCATTCAGCAGTATTGTTTTGACATCGGGACGTATGGCGGCGGTGTCCGGCAACACGACATACACGGCGAACTACTACATACAGCCGTCGAGGGGCGAAAGCACACATCAGCAGATAAAAGCCATAAACGACGCGCAGAGCTACAACAAAATGCGAGGGGGTTACTAATGCTTATTACACTAAAAAACGAGTTTGGGACGTTTGAAATCGGCGGAGGACAGCACAGGTGCGCGCACCTTACCGAGATAAGCGGTTTGGGAATTTCGGGAAAAGAGATAACGAGCGTTGTTTTTCCCTCGCAGGCAGGGCACACGGTTAAAAAATTCCGCGACACTGAACGCGTTATCACTATGTCG
Source organism: Qingrenia yutianensis (assembly GCF_014385105.1). Taxonomy (NCBI): domain Bacteria; kingdom Bacillati; phylum Bacillota; class Clostridia; order Eubacteriales; family Oscillospiraceae; genus Qingrenia; species Qingrenia yutianensis. The sequence goes on from NZ_JACRTE010000020.1 coordinate 7,604, forward strand.
TTTGATTTTTACGGCGAGCCGTACACGGTTGAGCGGTTATACAAAATTTTGTACCGTCCTTTGGACATTTATTTCAACCGCGGTGACGGGACAAGACGGAAAATTTCGGCATATATGAGTGAGGAGTGCGAAGTTGAAAATATCATTTTTCACAAGTGGCAGAAAATCGCTTTGCAGTTTATCTGCCCGAGCCCGTATTTTAACGACGAGCGCGAAATTATAAAAAACATAGGCGGTTACAGGGACAATTTTCCCAACGCATACGAGGGCGCGGAGTGGAAAATTTCGCTCCCTGCCGTTGCTACCGAGCGCGTCACGAGAAGAAACATTTTAAACAGCGGGGATGTTATTGTTTATCCTGTTTTTACGATAAAAAACTACGGCGAAAATTCGCAGAGCGCTTCCCACACGGTGACCGTAAAAAACCACACTACGGGAAAATCAATAACCGTTACGGCGCAAATTTATTCATCCACGACGGTTATAATCGACGTTCCGAAGCGCAAAATCACGCGGAACGGCACGCTTATCACCGACAAGCTGAGCGACACGAGTATTTTATCCGAGATGTATCTTGCAATCGGCGAAAACGATATAGAAATTCTTACCAATGACGCAAACGACATTATAAGTATGGACATTAAATATACAAACAATTATGCGGCGGTGATTATATGAACGACGTTATTTTTTACGATTTTGACTTCAATCTTTTATACATTCTTCCCCCGTTTGCGCTTGACACGGGCTATGTTTCGGCGAACGCAACCGCCGAGTTTTGCGGCGACGGTTCGTTTGAGCTTGTTTTTGACGATGACGGTTTGAAAAGTGTTATCGAGGGCAAAAAAGACGAAGTTTTTGTGAAATGGGGCAAATTTGAAGGCTTTTTGACAGGCTTTAAGTGGGAAGAGAACAAAAGCACATTATTCGGAATGTCGCTTTCGGGACTTTTGCACAGGGTTGTTTTTCCGCCGGCAACTGCGCAGCAGACAAACAACCGCACTGCGGAATATATTGTGCGCGATATGATTTCGCAAAACTGCACGTGGCTTAATCTTGGCGATGAGGCAGGTTTTACGGCAAAAGTGGAATTTCAAAGCGACAAATACCAGAGTGCGGACGTTTTTGTGAGCGACTGTTTAAAGCTTGACAACGGCGGTTTTGAGATTTATGCAGATTACGCAAACAAAAAATTTATGTTCAGGTGTTTAAAACACACCGAAAACGAGCTTATTATAAGCGAAAATCTGTTAAACGCATATAACTTTGCAACGACGTACACAAACAAGGAGCTTGCGTTCGGCGGCTGGTATGAAGAAGAATACACAAACGGCGACGGCGAGGCGGCAAAACGGTGGAAATATATATCAACGGCAGAAAAAACGGGCATAAGAAAGATTGACACGGTGCTTTCGTCAAACACCAAGGCGGAGGCGGAAAAGGAGCTGAAACGCTTAAATTCGCAGTATGATATTGAGGCGGAAACAAAAGATTTGATTTTCGGCACGTCATACAAGCTCGGCGATATTGTGCGCTTGCAGTCGGGCGATGTGACGGTTAAAAAAGTGATTTCAAGCGTTGACATATGGCAGGAAGAAACCTACGGCGAAATGCCGAAATTTAATGATTTGGAGGAATGAGATGTCAAGCGGTATTTTTTATAATCAATCAGTTACGGCGAACGATTTGAATGAGATTGCAACGGACCTCGGCGCGACCTCGTTTAACGGGTTCGGCACAGAAAAATTCGGTGCATCGGAGCTTAACAATATTACAAAGGATTTGGTCGGCAAGGGGTATTTGAACGTTAAAAACAAGTGCAAACCGACCGTTTCGGCAGACGGGAGCAAAATTATAGTTCAAAGCGGAATTGTTGTGTTTGAAAACGGCGCTAAAAAGGTGATTGAAAACACACTTGAAATATCTTTTGGTGTCGGGCGAAAATATTATTTTCTGAATGAAATTTCGAACGGTTTGTGTAGCCTTTGGTGGTCAACCGTCGGCTATCCGTCCGAGGGCGACTATGTTCCGCTTTGCGAGGTAACGTCGGACGGCACGCTCATTGATAAACGTGTTTTTTCGGTTGCAAAAGTTAATTTGGGTGCGGTTGAAAATAACAAAACACTGGATATGGAATATACGTTTGATATTTATAAAGGTAAGGCAATTTCCGGAACACTTCCTCTTGACTTTACCGGTTATAACGGGATTTTGGCAAGATATATTTGGCGAAGTGACAAGTGGGACTCGTTTTATGCGAAAGAAGATACATTTGTTACTATACCGGTTTCGGGGTGGTCCGAGGAATGTTTTTCTATGCAAAGCACAACGGTATTTTTTGAACGCACAGCAACAGGACTTAATTACCGCGGAGGAACGAGCTGGAGCAGTGGTCATAACGATTTAAGACTTAAGATTACATTGTTTTAGGAGGTGCGAAAATGGAATACAACTTAAAAATGATATGCGGAAACACACAGAATTTTACTGTGCAAAACAACGACGGTGATTTTGAGGAAGGCGACAAAGTGACGTTTTCGGTAAAGAAAAACTATTCGGACGACACGTATTTGCTTAAAAAGGAAGTTACAGATTTTAACGGCAATTTGGCGGATATAAACATACTGCCGAGAGATACGGCGAATATCGAACCGGGGCAATATGTGTATGACATACAATTCAGCTCTTTTGACGGCAAAGTTAAAACAATTTTCAAGGGCGATTTTATTCTTGACTGGAGGGTTACGGATGAATAATTTGGGATTTACGCTGAAAGACACTACAAATCTTAAGTTTTCCGGTGCAACCGATTATGAAAAAGCAAAAAAGTACACCGATGAAGAAATTAAGATAAAATCCGTTTCGGTAAACGGCGAAAAGGTTGAGCCGGATAATAATAAAAATGTTGACATTGACGGAAACACTATTGTATCGGAAAGTTATTTGAAAGGCAACGGCGCACCGACTTCATCGACACAGGCTGATTTTGTCGGGCAGATGTATTTAGATACTGCAAATACAAAATTATATCAATGCGTGAGTATCACAACAAACGAAACTGACGGTACAAAATCATATAGTTGGATTAAGGTTATAAGGGGAAATGACCATGCTCCAATAAAGGGACTTTTTGATTGGGCAACTGAGGGTCCGGGTGTTGTGATGGCTGCGCCCGAATACGGAACAAGTATGATATCTATGCATTCAGCGGGAAAAAGGTATCCTCTTATGTCTATTTCAGCTGCCAAAAATGAAGAAATAGATGCAAGAAAACAAAGTTACAAACCAATCGTTCCGTCAAATCTCGATTATGCAGTACGCAGTGTTCGCCCCGTAACGGCCGCAACCGCACCGACAACACTTGCGGTTAACACATTGTATTCGATAAACAATACATCAAGCACAAGTGTTGCGCTTACACTGCCTCAAGGACAGAACGGTGATTTTATTCAATATGATTTTGTCACAGGTACAACGGCACCGACGGTCACGATACAGTCAATATACGGTATGACGGAATTTGACTTTACACCTGAGGCAAACAAGATTTATTCGTTGTTTTTCGACTGGGGCATTATTGCGGTTGAAAACAGTGCAAATGTGTACGGCTGGCGCATATCCTACGCTGAATACGATTACACACCGAGTACCGCAGAAACAACGGGCAACGATACCGTTGTCAAAGCCAACGACGATGATTTATAAGGGGGTGCCGATATGATTTATGCAGATTATGCAAGACGTAAAATGCATAACGTTGTAAGGAAAAGAGTTAAGGAATACGGAGTGCGTTGGAATGGCACGGCTTCTACTTTGTGCGATAGACTTGGAAACGCTGTGGGTCTTGTTGCAAATGCACACCGCGGAACTACGGATTATGTGCAAAATGATTTTGATAGTATATATCCGTGGAGTGATATTAAGACGTGCAACATTGACGCTGACGGAAACGTCCTTGCGTATCTCGGAGAGCCGTCCTTTGAAAGGGATGGTACAAATGGCGATGTGATGGTAGAAATACCCAAATTCTATTACAAACGAATTAAAACTGGTATTGAAGAGGAAATATGGATTTGTGGAACAAAGCTCCCCGGATATGAGCTGCACCCTCTTTTCATCGACAATGGAAAAGAAGTCAGCAAAGTTTTTCATTCGGCATATAATGCAAGCTCATACATTGATGAAACCGACAACAAAGTTAAATTACAAAGTATTACGGGCGTTCAGCCGAGAGTGAGAACGACAAGAGCAAGCTTCCGCACATACGCCCGAAACAAAGGTGCTATATGGGGTATTGAGGATATTTCTTGTGTAGATGCGTTGCAGTTGCTTTATTTAGTGGAGTATGCAAATACTCACTCGCAGTCTGCCCTCGGCAACGGTGCTTCCAAGTTGTCTTTCACAGCAAATCATAAAGCCCTTGAAGAAACTACAAACGGAAACACAATCACCATTGCGTCTACTTACAAGAACATCTACAAGCTCGGGCAACGTATCGAAATAGGCACATCGTTGGGTGCAAATAACAAAACAACAACACCGAGAACGATAACGGCTATCATAACAGATGAGGAAACCGGGCAAACGACAATCACATTTGATGGGGACCCAATTACTATTGCTGTCGGAAATATGATGTGGAATGTTGCTCCATTGAACGGCTCTTGCGATGCATTAAACGGTAAAAGCGGTTGGCTCGCCGGAGAAAACAATTACACAAACACATTTGCAGACGTGAATTACCGCGGCATTGAGGGCTTCCACGCAAAGCTATTCAGATTTATTGACGGCGTAAATATCAAAGACGGGGTCGTATATTATGCGAACAGCATAGCAGACTACGCAGACGGTGTTTATGACGGCAAATATAGAGCGGTCGGATATTCAAATGCAGAAACAAGTGGTTATGTGTCCGCTTTCGGATATGATGAAAAAGCCCCGTGGGTAATGTTCCCGTCAGCAGCAGTTGGAAAGCCATCAACCTTTGTTCCCGATTACTATTATCAGAACACAGGCGAATGCCTGCTCTTGCTCGGCGGTGCTTGGAGCTACGGTACTGGCGCCGGAGCGTTCTTATTTGACTGCCGCAACGCTTTCTCGTCCTCGTACTGTTTCTTCGGGTCACACCTTCTTGTCAAAAAGCCGTAAGAATACTATAAAAAATAACGGAGGTATTTTAAAATGGACAAAATGTATTTATTCAAAAACGAGAACGAAGTAACCGAATACGACGGTTCACCGCTTAGGTTTTACGTCGGAAAAAAGCTTATCAAGCAGATTTTTTCACCGACGGAGGACGAATTAAAGGGTTTTGGTTATAAAAAACTTATTCCGGCGATTATGCCCGAATACGATGCGGAAACGCAGTATTTGAGCAAAAAATACGCTGACGGCGAGGATATAACCGAAACATACGAGGTTCGCGATATACCTGCGGAAACTGAAATAACTGAAGAAACTGAAGAAACGGAGGAGTGACAAATGAAAGTATATTTTAATTTATTCGTGTCTATTATGGGCGGAATTGCCGCCTACTTTTTGGGAGGCTTGACAATGGCAATTCAGGCGCTTTTAATTTTTATGACGGTTGACTACATAACAGGGTTTATGGTTGCGTTTGTTTTTCAGAAATCACCGAAAAGCGATAGCGGAGGCTACAACAGTAAGGCAGGTTTTAGAGGATTGTGCAAAAAGGTTGCAATTTTGTTGCTTGTCGGCGCGGCGCACAGGCTTGATTTGGTTGTGGGTGTCGATTTTATCCGCGACAGTGTGATTTGCGGTTATTGCGCAAACGAGCTTATATCAATAATTGAAAATCTCGGTCTTATGGACGTGTATATTCCGCCCGTTATCAAAAAGGGAATTGACATTTTGCAGAAAAAAAGCAACGGTGATGATGGCGCGGCGCAGGAGTGACGGGCATATGATGAATTGACGGGACGATGTGGGCATCGTCCCCTACAAATAATGAGGTGATACAAAATGAAAATATTTATTGACCCGGGGCACAACTATTCGGGTGCGGACACGGGCGCGGCCGGGAACGGCTTAAGAGAACAGGACGTTTCATATTTTGTGGGTTCGTATCTTACAAAATATTTATCTGACGCAGGATTTGACGTGAAATGCTCGCGCAACAAACTTGCGGACAATGTGGCGGCGACGTTTAACAGGAGCATAAACTATCGGTATATGCAGGCGAATGAGTTTAAGGCGGACTATTTTATTTCGCTCCACTGCGACGCGTCGGCGGACAAAGACGCGAAAGGCGCGCACGTTTGCGTATATTCCAAAAATTCAACCGCGGAAAGGTTAGCAAGCGCGGTAATTAAAAAACTTATCCCTTTGGGACTGGACGGCAGAAGCGAGAAAATAGTCGAGCGCAAAAACTTGGGCGTTTTAAAGCACACAAATATGCCGGCGATACTTATTGAAATGGGATTTATAACAAATCCCGAAAACGCAAATCTTATGCGGTCGCCCGAGATGATTGCAAGGGCAATTTTTGAGGGCATTTGCGAATTTACGGGGATTAAAACCGAGAAAGAATATATGTCGGTTAACGATACCATTGCGCTGATGAGCGACAGAGGAATTATATCCGATACGGAGAAATGGTATAACGGCACTTGGAACGACGATGATTTCAAGTGGCTGTTAAGAAAGGTTGGGACGTACATTGCAGATAAAATGTAAGGCAGGAAGCAATATTTTTGAAGTTAACGGCGAGAATATCACAAACGATGTTGCGCCGTTTGAAAAGAACGACAGAACATTTTTACCGATTAGGTTTATTGCCGAGAATATGGGATTGTATGTTGATTATGAAGAAAAAAGCGGCATTGTGACGGTATCGGACGTTAAGACGCATTTTGATACGGTTGACAAGTGCGCCGTCAATTTCGGTATGTATGCAAACTGTGCGAGCATTGCAATGTATAAAGAACTTGGCGCATACGTATTTGAGGACGAAAACGGATATTACTGGGACGGGCTTAAAATCGGACGAAAAGACCAACAAGAGTTGTATATTGACTCTGCCCTTGCGAGAAAATGCAAAGCAATTCTGCACACGCACGGCGGTACGGCAGGCGGTGCGGCAAACAATCACTTTTCGACGGGTGACAAAAAGGCGGCGAAAAAGTATGACAAGCCGATTTATATGTGTTCTCCCGTCGGAGAGCAGTGGTGCTTTGCGCCGAACAATACATGCGGCGAGGTGCGCAAAATATGCATTGCTCCGTTTGATTGGAAATTTGAGGATTTCTGTAAATCGGTTGTAAATTTTGATTATGCCGAGGCAAAAACCTTTTTCCTCAGCTATTTCGGGGGACGATATAAGCCTGTTGCCGAGCATATCCCCTGCGGTTATGTGCTGGACTATTATAATTTTATGTTTTTGAACGGGGATATTTATTAGAACAAGTTTTGACAACTTTTTGACAACTTTTTTATGTGTTTTTTTACGTTTGAATGTGTGTTTTTGAGCAAATGCAAAACATAAAAATTCCGCATAACAGTGGGAAAAATCCATTGTTATGCGGAATATAAATTTGGTCGGAGTGACAGGACTTGAACCTGCGGCCCCATGACCCCCAGTCATGTGCGCTACCAGCTGCGCTACACCCCGATACCTTTGGTATTATATACTATTTCCGCGCGTTTGTCAAGTGTTTTCGGGGATTTTTTTAAAATTATATTTCATTTTTAAAATCAGCGAGGAAAAGAGGCAAAAAAATCATCAATATGCTTATCAAGCAACTCAAGAATTTCCTTCTTCGCGCCCGATTTTTTATCACTGCCGTCGTCCGCCGTTTCGTTGTCGTAAAGACTGTAAAGAAAAAACATCGGTGCGTAAAACTTTAGTGCAAGCATTTTTGAATTTTGCCCGTTATGCGCTGTTTCCTCAAAAATATCAGCCATATATTTGAGCGGACCGACCGAGATATACTGCGCATAAAGCTTTGCATTTTCCGCCGAATTATACTGCTCAACCGTCAGCATACGCCTGAAATTGCAGTAAAATTCCTCCTCCGTCCAATGCAGAAGCATTGCTTTTGAATACTCTTTAATTTTTTCAACATCAATATTTTTATATTCACCGCCATTGTCGTCTTTCGGCTCGGACGGCATTTCGTAATCATCGGCATATTCCGTGTCGGCATTGTTCACACGCTCGATAATCGCGTCAAAAATCGCTTTTTTACCGGTAAAATGCTTATAAAGCGACGGCGCTTTAATGCCTACCGCGTCCGCAATTTCGGCAACACCGACCGCGCCGTAACCTTTTTTGGCAAAAAGGCGCAGGCTTTCGTTTAAAACTTTCTCTTTTGTGCTTGTTTTCGCATTGTTTTTCATATCGCACCTCCGCACTTGAATTATAGCTAAAATCCGTTAGCTTGTCAATAAAAAATTTTACAAACGTATTGCATTTTATTAAAAAACGTTGTATAATTATACAAAACATACATTTTGGAGGAATTGCAATGAAGCTTTGGGGCGGACGTTTTGAAAAAGGAACGGACGAATTGGTGAACGATTTCAACTCGTCAATCCGTTTTGATAAAAGAATGTATAAACAGGATATAAAAGGAAGCACGGCGCACGCGAAAATGCTCGGCAAATGCGGTGTTATAACCGAAGAAGAGAGCGCATTTATCGTGAAAACGCTTGCCGAAATTTTAGACGAAATCGAAAACGGTACGGCGCAGTTTATGATTGATGCCGAGGATATTCATATGAATATCGAAACAATGCTTATTGCAAAAATCGGCGACACGGGCAAAAAACTGCACACCGGCAGAAGCCGTAACGACCAGGTTGCGCTGGATATACGAATGTATCTGCGCGACGAAACCGACGAAATTATAAAAATGCTCAAAGACCTTTTGCGCGTTCTTATAAATATTGCGAAAGACAATCTCGACACCATTATGCCGGGTTATACGCATCTTCAAAAGGCACAGCCCATAACGCTTGCACATCATATGTGCGCCTACACGCAGATGTTTGAGCGTGATATTATGCGTCTTGCCGATTGCAGAAAACGCATAAATATTATGCCTCTCGGCTCGGGTGCGCTTGCGGCGACAACGTATCCGTTCGACCGTGAATTTGTCGCTCGGGAGCTTGGTTTTGACGGTATAACCTACAATTCGCTCGACGGCGTTTCCGACCGTGATTTTGTGATAGAAATGTCGGGCGCGCTTTCAATTATAATGATGCACCTTTCGCGTTTCTGCGAGGAACTTATTTTGTGGAACACAAACGAATTTTCATTCGTTGAGATGGACGACAGCTGTTCGACGGGTTCGAGCATTATGCCCCAGAAGAAAAACCCCGACGTCGCCGAACTTATCCGCGGAAAAGCAGGACGTGTTTACGGCTCGCTTATGACCATTTTGACGGTTATGAAAGGTATTCCGCTTGCATACAATAAGGATATGCAGGAGGACAAGGAGTGCATTTTCGACGCGGTTGACACGGTGAAACTGTGCATACCCGTGTTTGCCAAAATGCTTGACACTATGAAATTCAACAAGGACGTTATGTATAAGGGCGCAGGCGGAGGATTTACCAATGCGACCGACGCTGCGGACTATCTTGTGCGCAAAAACATTCCGTTCAGAAAAGCGCACGAAATTGTCGGAAAAACAGTGCTTTATGCCACAAAACACGGCAAGGCGCTTTCGGAGCTTACGCTTGACGAATACAAGGCAATCTGCCCCGAAATCGACGGCGATATTTATTATGCGATTGACCTTAAAACCTGCGTCGAGGGCAGAAAAATCATCGGCGGACCGGCAAAAGAGGCGGTTTTGAAAACCATCGAAAAAGATATTTCGTTTTTGGAAAAAGAATTTTAAAAAACTATTGACAAATGTTTGATTTTGTGGTAGTATCTATTGGTGGTTGGATTTGAGTATATCAGATTTTGCCAAAATTAAAGTAGAAAATCCATTTCTCACCTTACGGTTTAAAGGTATCGGTAAGGTTTACGGCTTGATTTTAAGGTTTTTAACTTTATTGACGCGTAAAGGCAGGTGGATTTTCACCTGCTTTTTTATTTTATTTTGGAGGTGCTTTGTCATCAGTAATAAAGACTTAATGATTAACGAAGAAATCAGAGATAAGGAAGTCCGTGTTATCGGCGCAAACGGCGACCAGCTCGGCGTTATGAGCTCGAAAGAGGCTTTAAACATTGCCGAACAAAACGGAATGGACCTTGTTAAAATTGCTCCGCAGGCAACGCCGCCCGTATGCAAAATTATGGATTACGGCAAGTATAAATTTGAGCTTGCAAAGCGCGACAGGGAAACAAAGAAAAATCAGAAGGTTGTAAACATCAAGGAAATACGCCTTTCGCCTTCGATTGACACAAACGATTTCAACACTAAAGTTAATCATACGCTTAAATTTTTAAAATCGGGTGATAAGGTAAAAATAACCGTTCGTTTCCGCGGAAGAGAGGTTAACCACTCCTCGCTCGGAAAAGTGCTTCTCGACAAGTTTGCAGAGGCAATCGAGGACGTTGCGGTGGTTGAGAAAAACGCAAAACTCGAGGGTAAAAATATGTTTATGGTTATCGCTCCGAAATAATAAAGCACAAATGTTAAAATTGTCTTTTTAAGACTTAAAAATTTCAGAAGGGAGTTATTTATTATGCCTAAAATCAAAACTCACAGAGCTTCGGCTAAAAGATTCAGCCTTACCAAAAACGGCAAGGTTAAAAGAGGTCAGGCTTACAGAAGCCACATTCTTACAAAGAAATCTACCAAGAGAAAAAGAGGTTTAAGAAAATCGGCTTATGCTTCGACCGCAAACGAGGCTACAATCAAGAGATTGATATTGTATAAATAATATAGAGAAGGAGTGTACTCACGATGGCAAGAGTTAAAGGCGCATTAGCTACAAGAAAAAGACGTAAAAGAGTGTTAAAACTCGCTAAAGGATACAGAGGCGCAAAAAGTAAGCTTTTCAGAACCGCCAAACAGGCAGTTATGAAATCGCTTGTTTATGCTTATACAGGCAGAAAATTAAGAAAAAGAGATTTCAGAAAACTCTGGATTACGCGTATCAGCGCTGCCGCTAAAATGAACGGCATCAACTATTCGAGATTTATGAACGGTCTTAAGAAAGCAAACATTGATATGAACAGAAAAATGCTTTCCGAAATCGCGATTGCAGACCCCAAGGCGTTTGCGGAATTGGTTGAAAAAGCAAAAGCTGCTCTTTAATGTAAAGAGTGAATTAAAAATATTCGAACCGCTGTGCTTTTTCGCATAGCGGTTTAATATTTTTTATAAAAATTTTTCGGGCGGTTTTTTATGAGCGAAATTATCACAAGCGCACAAAATAATATTTTTAAGCATATCGCAAAGCTTAACGACGCGAAATACCGAAATAAATTCGGAGAGTTTGTACTGGAGGGCGAGCGGTTGGTGTGCGACGCGGAAAACCTCGGCGCGGATATTTCGTTTGTTGTGATAAAAGACGGTTACGACGGTAAAATTCCGCAGTGCGAAAAAATTTATACGTTTGACGAAAAGCTTTTTTCGCAGATGAAAAACACTGTTAATTCACAAGGAATTTTGGCTGTTGCAAAGATTGAAAGAAATAAAACCGCGGATTTTTCAACGGCAAGAACGGTTGTGTATCTCGACGGCGTTTCCGACCCCGGTAATATGGGCACAATCATCAGAACGTGCGACGCGGCAGGTGTGGACGCGGTGGTGATTTCCAAAACCTGTGTTGACGTTTTCAATCCGAAGGTCGTGCGCTCGACTATGGCGAGTATTTTTAATGTTAACCTGATTTTTGACGATAATTGCCTTGAAAAACTCAAAAATGACGGATTTTGCCTGATAGGAACGTATCTTGGCGCAAAAAAAAGCATTTTTGATATTGATTTTTTGCAGAAATGTGTTATAATTATCGGTAATGAGGCAAACGGAATAAGCGAAAAAGTGCTTGATATGTGCACCGAAAATGTGATAATTCCTATGGTAGGCGGCTGCGAATCACTGAATGCCGCGGTGTCTTGCTCGGTTTGCGTGTATGAGGCATTAAGGCAGAAAATCAGCCGTTAGACGGCTCGGACAAGAATAGACATAAAACTCTTTCGAAGACGTTGTTTAAAACGCTGTTTACCGGATAAAATCGAATATCTGACTAAATATTCGTGCCGGAAGAAAGACTTGTGTAAAATTTAATATTTGTATGCGCCCTTGGCTCAACGGATAGAGTAGCTGACTTCGAATCAGTTGGTTGTAGGTTCGAATCCTACAGGGCGTGCCACTAAATCCGAACCAAAAAGATATAATGTCGATTTGGTCAGCAATGACGAGGGTTTGCGGGATTTCCGCAAACCCTTTTTCGTACTCGATTCTCAGAGATATATGCTTCTGTTTTGTAGGATTTGAACTGCGACAGAGGCAAAAACAGCAAAGAATATAAGGTTCATCTTAAAGGATTTGAACCTATGAATAAAAAACTAAATAGCATAATCAGAGGTAATTCCCATTAAAGGAAGTTGCCTCTTTTTTTATATAAAAATGAAAGGATGAAAAAAATGAATGAGAAAAAATTTTTACAACAGATGTACGGCAAACTTGAAAATCAATTAGAACAGGAGGTGAAACTTGCAGATGACAGCATTGAGATTTCAGAGGGCGATAAAGTTATTTTCAAAATTGACAGTAAAGGCGGTATCTTTTATGCAGCCGGCAAACAATACTCAAATATCGTTAACAAGCTTCATGGCAAAATAGAGAATGATGTACGCAACACAAAAGAGTTTCTTAAAGTGATGGATAACAGTCCGGAATTAACGGCGGTTGACCTTAATGCACCGT
>NZ_JACRTE010000021.1 GCF_014385105.1 Qingrenia yutianensis
TTAGGTAGATAGATTTTATAGAAAATATTATGTTGAGAAAGAAAATAGACAAATCAAGTATTATAAGGCGTTGTCTATTTCTGCTCAACATAATATTTTAGCTTAGATAATATAGATTATGTTGAGATACACATAATTTATATAAGCTGGGCGAATAAATTGTATAAATTCCAAAAACGCAATCGGTCTGTTTATCTCGTGAACCGAGGTTGGGTTCATCGTGAACCTGCAAGAAGACTAAAACCTAAATAGGGGATATTGCAAAAGAAATATTATATATGCAAAAGGAGACTGAATATTATGAATAAATACGAAGAAAAAAGACAGGCAAGAATCGACAGGCTCAACGAGGCTGCTGACAGAGCCGAAAAAAGAGCGTCAGATACATACGATTCGGCAAGAAAAATGTCAGAGGCAATTCCTTTCGGGCAGCCGATAATTGTTGGACATCATTCGGAGCAATCCGACAGAAATTATCGTAAACGCATAAACGATAAGTTTGAATCGGCATTCCGTGAACAAGGCAAAGCTGATGAATTAAGGGCAAAGGCAGAAGCGGCAGAAAATAACACGGCAATATCGTCTGATGATCCCGAAGCAATACAAAAACTTAAAGATAAGCTCCTTGGTCTTGAAGAAAGTCAGGAAAAAATGAAGGCTATAAATAAGTATTACAAGAAAAACGGAACTTGCATTGGCTGTGACGGTATAAGTGATGAAAGAGCCGAAAAACTTGACAATGCGGCGAAGAAAAACTATGAAGGCAGACCGTTTCCGACCTATTCACTCACAAATAACAATCAGAATATACGGAGCATAAGGCTGAGAATTGAGGAATTGGAAAAACTGCGGGAACTTGACTTTGAACCGGTTGAGTTTGAAAAGGGAAAGGTAATTGTGAATAAGGAGATAAACCGCATTCAATTTTTCTTTGACGGAAAGCCGGACGAGGAAACAAGAGGTGTGTTAAAGTCGTGGGGATTCCATTTTTCGAGGTACAATAATAACGCATGGCAAAGACAGCTTAATTCAAACGGCATTTATGCTACAAAGAAAGTCCTTGAAAAACTTGACGAAATAAACCAATCGGAAGAACAGAATATTGATGAGGGACCGATTCTTGGTATGTAACAGAGTGTAACTCATTATTTTCCCAATATCCCAAGTAGTATAAAACGGAGCGAAAAAAAATATGCCGGGGAGTAAAATCCCCGGTTGTTTTTTTGTGCAAAGAGGAGAAAATATATAGAAATCAAGCGAAGTCTTGATTTTAGCGCCGAAATATGTTAAAATAAACATATCAAATTTCGGAGGCTTATGCTATGGTAACATATCAAAGACTGTGGAAAACTCTTGAACAGAAGAAAATCCGCAAGCATGATTTGATGGAGCTTGCGGGAATATCGTCAACAACATTGACAAAACTAAATAAAAACGAAATTGTGGCATTGACAGTGCTTGTGAAAATATGCAAAGCGCTTGACTGCCGCATTGAAGACATAATGGAAATTACGGAATAAATTTATTTGAAAAAAGGAGATAATGATTATGGAAAGAGTATGTAAATTTTTGAAAGATGCAAAAACTTATTATTTGGCAACGGTTGACGGCGATAAACCGAAGGTTCGCCCGTTCGGCACGGCTCATATTTTTGAAGGCAAGCTCTATATTCAGACCGGCAAGAAAAAAGCTGTATCGGAGCAGATAAAGAAAAATCCGAATGTAGAGATATGTGCAATGAACGGCGAAGACTGGCTCAGAGTATCGGGCGAGCTTATTGAGGACGACCGCAGAGAGGCAAGAGTTTCAATGCTTGAAGCATATCCGGAGCTTAAAGCGCTTTATAATCCTGATGACGGGAACACACAGGTGTTCTATTTTAAGAATGCAAAAGCAGTATTTTCATCATTTACAAAGCCGGAGGAAACAGTGGAGTTTTAATCGGGTGGCATCGGTTTCAAGATTCAAATAAGCAGGAGGACATATGGAATACAGGAAATTTGACAGCACAATAATTGCAAGGATAAAAGCGTACACTCTGGCTATTTTGAAAAAGAAGATTAAAGGGGCTTGTCTATGAAGAAAATAATATATTTTTTACCTGCTATACCATTCACCATTATATTGGTATATTTTTCTTTCCTAACTTCGATAAAAACAACTCCTGTTGTTTGGATAATTGATATACTGCTTATATTATCAGGGTTGTTATTATGCAAAAATAAATGGTGGGGTTGCTTCTTTGGCGTAATTGTTGGTGGAATACTAGTGTATATGGGCTTAAAGGAAACGGGACAGATTTTTAAGGAATACCTTATAGGCTTTCCTCTCATTATTTTTTATGCAGTGAGTGGAATTTACGTTGCTAATAAAGTAAGGAGGTAGCACTATGAAAAGGGTATTATCAATTATTTTATTAATTATGATGTTGCTATCAATTACAAGTATTGTTTCAGCAGAAAATGAATATTTCCCGACATCACTATACATTGATGATGTATACACGGATATTGATTTGGATATCACAAACGATGAGGGTCAGCCTCTGCTTCCTCTTAAAAAGCTATGCGACTATTTAGAGTATCTTCATATGTGTTGCAGCTCTTTTATACTTTTGATGAAGTGTTTTATAATTATTAAACTGTTATAAAGGTGATTTTATGAAAAAATTTACAAGTGCATTAATTATCCTTATGCTGCTTTTCACAAGTACTAATTACATGATTCTTGCAGAAGAAAATATTATTGATGTAAGCTCTATGATGACCACGATTGAAACATTATCCGCAAATCCAAGAGGTTATGAAAATAAGGAAATAGAGCTTGCAAGACAATTTATTATTGACAAATTCAATGATTATGGATTAGAAGTAACGACCCAAGAATTTGAAACTAATCTTACCGATTGGAATGGAAATAAATTTGTAGCGGTTAATATTATTGGTACATTGAAGTCAAACACAGAAGTTAAAACCGATGATATCTTAATCATCGGTGCACACTATGACGGTATTAATAATATTCCTGCCGCAAATGACAATGCTTCCGGTATATCGGTTATGTTGGAGCTTATACGGCTTTTGCACGATATACCAACAGATACGGAAATTCGCTTTGTTGCTTTTGACGCGGAAGAAATGGGGTTGATTGGTTCGGAATACTATGCCAGTCATTTAGGGGATGACATAAACCGTACAATTGGAATGCTTAATATTGATATGATTGGATCAACAAAAGCGGGATCTGTAAGCATATTCTCCAGTAATGGAAATGAAAATTACTTGTCGGATATATTGAAAAAGAACAAAAAGTATACTAACATTGCGGTATCAAGAGATTTTGGCAGAAGCGACCATATGTCTTTCTATCCGAAGCAAATCCCTGATTTGAATTTTGCACATAAACCGATTCAAAATGAATACCATTGTGAAAACGATATAATTGAGAACATAAACCCCAATATGCTTGCATATGTTGCAAATGCAGTACAAATCATTGCACTTGAAATAATGAGTGAGAGTACACCATCTTATATATCAATCGCCAAACCTATTCCTGATAATACTGTTTATACAATTGAAAACAATATCAGAATTCCTTTCGGATGGCTAACGGAATTTGAAAAGACAACCGGTATTAAGCTAAGTCAAATCCCGTCTGCCGACACAAATGCGGTCTATCAAGCCAAAGTAAAAATGTTTGGGATGCCTGAAATTCTTACGCTTACAGCATCATCGGGTATAGGCGTTATTGGAGGAGTGGAGCATTTCTCTGTAAATATGCAGCAAGTCGGAATTACATTTGAGAAGTTAAACGAAGTGTTGACAAATTTATTTGGTTCACCTTCTCAAAACGAGATTCAAGAAACAGATACTGTTATATATGACTGGCACAATATTTTTGGAAACACATACAGCATTATACTTAACAAGAGTAACAATACTTATTCTTTTCATATTGTATGGTATAGAGGCGCTCCTGATGCGGAAGGATATACCATAAATGGTGGCGAGCTTGTCCGTATGGAACAAGCAGTTGGTTCTGTAAGTGTACACATAACAGAAAAGGATGGTGAAATTATTCATGAGGAACATAAGAATTTGCCCTCGAACACATTGCCTATTACGGACAACGCAAAAAGGGCTTGGGCAAAAATCAAACCATATTTATCTGATGATGAAATCAATACAATCGTATTTCTCTGTATATCTACTGATGGTATAGGCGGCGGACAACCTATTAGCATAGAAAAGCACATATTTGACGAAGAAGAATTTGAAAATAAAATAAAGAGCATAAAAGATAAAGAGTATTATATGGACTATTCTCCGACAGGTACATATCTATATTTAGATGATATTGATCTGCTAAATTCGCAAGGGAATTGTTTCGTTGAGTCAAATCTATCAAAAAACCTCTCTATTGCTCGTGCAACAGCCAGAGGAAAAGGCTGTACGGATATCCCTTCCGAATGGGCGGTAAATGATGTTGTAAATGCTATTAAAGCAGATATTTTACCAAGTGAGTTACAGTCAAACTATCAAACAAACATCACAAGAGAACAATTTTGCGACCTTGCTTTTGCGCTTCTTGAAAAAATTTCCGGATTAAAATGGCATACTGCACAGGATATGCTATTTGAGGATACGAATAATATGTCGGTTGGTACATTGTATAAGCAGGGTATTATAAATGGAAAGGCAAAAGGAATCTTTGCGCCTCATGACTTTATAACCCGTGAGGAAGCGGCGACTATACTTGATAGAATTTGTGAGTACGTGGATATTTCGGGTAATGATGTTTATGACTTCCGCTTTCATGATGATGAAGCAATATCCGAATGGGCAAAAAGCGGCGTTTATCATATGCAGTTTATAGGCATTATGAACGGTGTCGGAGATGATTTGTTTGCACCGCAAGACACATATACTGTAGAGCAGGCTATCTTAACTATGGTTAGGATTTATGATTACCACTAAAATAATTTCAAGAAAGCCATTAACAAAACTTACCATTATCGTTATTTTTCGATAGTGGTAAGTTTTTTATAGAAACTTCTCGAAACATGAAGAATTTTAACAGGGCAATCTGATTATACTTAGCAATGTGAAACAACATAAAAATAGTGTGATAGGTAATCATCACAAAAATGGTTACGCTATCACACCTCAACTAAACGAAGTCCCGACACACCGTCGTCGGTAAAATGGACTATATTGGTGTAGCCGTTTCGCTTTGCATAATCTTCAAGCAGTTTCTTTTGGTTTGTGATACTGTTGCTTTCGCCTTGCAGCTCGTCATCACGGGAAAGACACTCATACAATGGCGTGATTTTTGTGCTTTTCATTATGCACAACTCCTTTCTCGTTTTGACTCATACAGATAAATAAGTCTTTTATAGCATACAACACCTTTTGTATGTTTGGATTTGTCACCTAAATCATATCATAAAGGTTGAAAACTTTCTACTTATTTTTCCGCATTTAAGAAAAACGAAAAAATTCACAAACATTTTCATAGTGCAAAACGCCGAAATTGCTTAAATCACCTAAAAAGCATTGACGAAATCGGAAGAATGTGATATCATATATTTGTAGAAGAGTATATAGAGAGGGTTTGGCAAGTATGAAGCGACGGCGTAAAATTAATACATACATTTACTCGCGGCATAGGCGTAGATTTGCCTTTTTCCGTTATTCGTTCGCGGGTATTTATTAAGGTGTGTTCGTTTTCAAAGTATTTTGAAATCGGGCTCACCTTTTTTCGTTCTTACGCCGAAAATACAATAGGTGACTACATACCCGAAAGGAGCGTGCTGCCTATGAAAGAAAAAAACGCCGGATGTTCGCACTTCGGCATAAACAGAGAGCTGCGAAACAAGATGAAATTACAAAAAAGGAGGTCATGAAACATGAAACGCAAAACAAAAAAACCGGTTTCCGTTCTGCTTTGTATAGTACTGCTGCTTTCGCTTATACCACTGACGGCACTTGCGGATGAATCGAAGGCTGTAAAGATTACGGAAGAATCAAAGACCGCAGAGCTTGTTACGGATACGGCAAAGTTTATCTCTTTGGATGAGGCAAAAGAAATTGCACTCAAAGACGCCGAGCTTGACAGAAACAAACAAAAAATAACGTTCACCAAGGAAGAACTGAGCCGCAATAAAGGCAGACCCTGCTACCTGTTGGATTTTTATACAGGGGAAAATCAGTATCATTATGAGGTTGACGCAAAGACGGGAGAAGTTATCTACGGCAGAAGATATATTCTGCTTACCGAAGCAAAAAAGATTGCCGTTGATGATGCGGGCTGCACCGAAAAGGTTACCTTTACAGAGGAAGAATTGGTGGACGGCGGCATCAAAACGCCGTATTATCGGCTTATCTTTGCAGACAATAAAACACAGTGGACATACCGAATCAATGCGGTAAGCGGCGATATACTTGAAAAGAAAGAGAAGAATATCGGCGAGGCAGATTTAATCTCTTTGGAAAAAGCAAAATCAATAGCGCTTAATGATGCCGGTCTTGTTGAAAATGCGGAAAAGATTGTGTTCACCAAGGAGGAGCTAATCCGCAATCAGGGCAAGCCCTATTACCTGTTGGAGTTTTACACCGGTAAATATCAGTATCACTATGAGATTGATGCAAAGACGGGCGACATTATCTATGGCAGAAGATATATTCTGCTTGCCGATGCAAAAAGGATTGCCGTTGATGATGCCGAATGCAGCGACAAGGTTACTTTTTTGGAGGAGGAATTGGTAGACGGCGGTATTAAAACACCGTATTATCTGCTTGTCTTTGCAGACAACAATACGCAGTGGACATACCGAATCAATGCGATAAGCGGCGCTGTGATGGGAAAGCATATTGATGATATCAGCGGTACGAATTTTATTTCCTTGGAGGAAGCAAAGAAAATCGCACTGAAGGACGCCAAGCTTGATGAATACGCACAAAAAATTGTGTTCACCAAAGCCGAGCTTAACCGCAACCAAGGCAGACCCTGCTATATTTTGGAGTTTTACACAGGTAAATATCAGTATCACTATGAGATTGACGCAAAGACAGGCGAAATAATCTACGGCAGAAGATATATTCTGCTTGCCGACGCAAAAAAGATTGCCGTTGATGATGCCGGGTGCGCCGAAAAGGTTACCTTTACCGAAGAAGAGTTGGTAGACGGCGGCATTAAAACGCCTTACTACCGACTCGTATTTGCCGACAGGAAAACGCAGTGGACATACCGAATCAATGCGGTAAGCGGCGCTATACTTGAAAAGAAAAGCAAAATTATTGATGAGCCGGATTATATCTCCCTGGAAGAAGCAAAGAAGATTGCGCTTAAGGACGCAGAGCTTGACAAATACGCACAAAAAATTGTGTTCACCAAAGCCGAGCTGAATTATTATTATGGTAAGCGTTGCTATTTGTTGGAGTTTTATACGGGGGAAAATCTGTATTACTATCAGATTGATACAAAGACAGGAGAAATACTTTACGGCAGAAGATATATTCTGCTTGCCGACGCAAAAAAGATTGCCGTTGATGATGCCGAATGCAGCGACAGGGTTACCTTTTTGGAGGAAGAATTGGTAGACGGCGGCATTAAAACGCCTTATTATCATCTCGTATTTGCCGACAATAAGACGCAGTGGACATACCGAATCAATGCGGTGACGGGCAGCATACTCAAAAAGAAACAAAAGGACATCAAGGTAAAACCAGACACCGAATGGGAAAATCCGTTCGGTGACGTTAAGAAAAGAGATTGGTTTTACTTTTCGGTGAAATTCGCATATGATTTTGGATTGATGAAGGGTACCACCGAGATGGAATTCTCACCCGACTCTTATGTGACCAGGGCAATGTTTGTCATGATTATTTATCGTATGGAAAAAGAGCCGCAAGCCGGAGACTCCGTGTTTGTGGACGTTGAAATCGGCGGTTATTACGACAGGGCGGTTGCATGGGCAAATGCAAACGGCATTGTTTCCGGCGTTTCAAAAGACCGTTTTGCACCGAACGATCCGATTACCCGTGAACAGATGGCAACAATCCTTTACCGCTACGCAAATTTCAAGGGATATGACATAGAATCAAACGGCAACACGGCATACTCGGACAGCAGCTCTATTTCCGGCTATGCGAGGAACGCTGTAAGCTGGGCAGCTGCAAACCTGCTTATGAAAGGCAATGACGACGGCAGCTTTTTGCCGAATGCAAATGCAACAAGAGCGCAGGCAGCGGCTGTATTTGCCCGTATGATTGAAAATCTGGAATAAGGATGACCCGGTTGTAACATAAGGTATATTTTCAACGTATAAACCACTGTTGCAAAACGATGCGCAGGCATTGGCGATACAATGACAATGCTTGCGCATATCCCCTTAGGGCAGCCGCTTCGACTGCCCTTTTTTTTGTACCTGAGGCCTTGACTAACTTTGTATGTCTCACAAAAAACAGTTTATTATTTTAAAAAAATGATGCAGCTTTACAGATTTCAAAATTGTATATACGGAGGTTGATTTTGTGAAACGGACAATAACTTTAATGCTTGCGGCGTGCTGCCTGCTGCTGACTGCGTGCGATAATTCAAGCATCGGCATAATCGGCGGTTCAGACGGACCGACACAGGTATATATCAATAAAAGCAATGAAAATAAAGATTATGAACAGTATCTGACAGAACATTATGTCGATGAATCAAAGCTTCCGATACTTGATATAAACTTGGAAAAAAGATTTATATCCGACGATAGAGTTCTTATTACGGATGACTCGGTTGAAAATGAGTGGGAGCTGATGATTTATGAGTTTTATCACAATATGACGTCAGGCTCTTTTGGGAAGATGAAAGCTGTTATCGAAGATGAATCATTACTTGCGGCTGTAGAAAACGAAGAAAAGAATTTTAAGGACGGGATTTACTATAGTAAAATTTGCATTGATGATTTGGAGCTTTTGGAAAAAGATGACCTGAAAGATATTTCGGAGAAAAATAAGCGGGAAATTTACGAAAGACTGAATCATTTGGGCATAAGCGAATTTGGCATTGCAAAAGTCGAAACCGAATTAAAGCATAACGAGAAATCACTGAGTTTAGCTCCGCAAGTCGGTGACGGCGAGGTAACACGATATTATCTTATTGGCAAAAAGGCTGATACATATAAGATTTTTGAAGTTTATTGGGAAGAATTTTTAAATGACTGAGGGGGTGCGGATAATGAAGAAGATGGTTCTCGGCATTGCGGTAATTCTTTTTGCAATATGCATTGAAATATCCGCCGCAGGGCATTTGGAGTATATCACTTGGGGCATAGGCGCAATAGGGGTGGTAATATCCGTTGTGGGATATGCGGAAAACGGAAAAGGAGACAAGCAATGAAAAAAGCATTATTTATAGTACTCAAAATACTTTTAACGGCGGCAACTTTATTTGCAAGCTATTATGCTTTAATTATAATCGGTATGTTTTTGTTTTGGAACGGCATAAATCACATTATAGCATACATAGGTTTAATTGTTGTACCGTCACTTTTGCTGCCTTTGATATGGCTGAAAAAGAGAAAGAAGTTTTTAATAATTTGGTGTATCTGTGCCGCCGTGTACGGAGCCGCTCTCGGAACAAACTTCGGAATAATCAAATATAACAAAAGTATCACTGTTAATACTTCTCCGAACATTGATATTCATGAGTATCTGCCGTTTGATGAAGATTCCAAAATTGTAAAGACGGACAGCAAAACATTAAAGCTTACCGAAAATCTGCCGAGAATTGACGGGGCTGCTGCATTGTTTCCCGTATATTCCGCATTTGTGAACGCTGTATATCCGAATACGACAAAGCTGCACGATGGAATATTTGAGTATAACAATACTCCTGACGGCTATCGCCTTTTAGCGGAAAAAGAAACAGATATTTTCATCGGTGTGTATCCGTCCGATGAGCAAAGGGCATACGCAGAAGAAAACCAAACCACTTTTGAATATACGCCTATCGGAACGGAGGCATTTGTTTTCTTTGTTCACAAGGACAACCCTATCACCAATCTTACCACCGAGCAGATAAAAGATATTTATTCCGGCAAGATTACAAATTGGAAGGATGTCGGCGGAAAAAATGAGAAAATTGCCGCATTTCAGCGAAATGAGGGCAGCGGAAGCCAAAGTATGCTGAAACGTTTTATGGGTGATACGCCGATTACGGATGCGCCTACCGAAATGGTGAATGATTTAATGGCGGGCATTATAGAACAGGTGGCGGATTATAAAAGCAAAACAAACTCAATCGGGTTTTCATTCAGATATTATGTTGAGGGAATTATAAAGAATCCTGATATAAAAATGATCTCGATTGACGGCGCTGCACCGACCTCCGAAAACATCAGAAACGGCAGTTATCCCATGCTTACGCCGATTTATGCTGTTACATACAAGGAAAATCAAAACGGCAATGTTGACAAATTACTTGAATGGATTTTATCCGATGAGGGGCAATACATTATAAACGAAACAGGTTATGTGGGAATAAAGAATTAGGAGGACAGTACAATGAAAAAACTATTATCAATTATTTTAACTGCCGCAATATCGGCAGCATCAGCAATTTCGGCTTTTGCTTACGACAAGACAAATATAACCGTTCATAATACGGAAAAACACGGCTTATATATAACTGTCGGCGGAACGAAAATATATTGCGATAAAACCGAACTGCCGTTTATTGACGAAAATGACAGAACGCAAATTCCCGTCCGTGCCGTCAGCAATGCGCTGGGCAAAAAGGCAGATTGGAACGATACCGACAAGACAGTCACAATTTCAGATTATAACGATGACAAAAATACTGTTATTTTTACTATTGATTCCAAATCAATGCTTAAAAATAATAAAGCAGTCAATATGGATACAGAACCTAAAATATTCAACAATCATACATATGTGCCGCTTAAGTTTTTGGGTGAGGCTTTTGGATGTGATGTAGACTATACAACCGAAGACAGATTTTCGGATATAACCGTAAGCCGCATATCTGATTTTGCAGGATTCAATCAGGCTGACAGTATTACCGTATGGGGCGATATAGAAGGCCTTTTCCACGAAGCCGGAGCGCTTGGCTCTATAATGCCGTATGAAGGTGAAGCGCCTGACTTAAATGCAAATTATATAAGCGCATATAGGGTAACAATGCCTGAGAATGACACTAATTCGGAATTTGATGTCTATTGGGACACCTTGTATCATAAAACTTTTGTAAAAACGGGCGTCGTTTTATATACGGCAAACGAAGCCTTCCCTCGCTTTTTGGATTCCCTTTTGGAAGCAGGCGGCGATGCGATTTATGTTGTTGATGATAAGGACAGAGAGTTGTTTGCAAAATACGGTTGGAATATAAATTATAAACTTGCGTCGCTTACAGATGCTTTGCCGCAATTTAAGGAGCTTGGCGATTTTTTCGCAAATGAGTATTATTATCTCTACAACAATGAGCTTTCAAAGGATATTGGACTTGATTTAAGCAAGTATGCCGAAAAAGCTGTAACGGTTGACATTTATCAGCTTCGTGAGGGTATGCCCGAAAAATTTTATCCCATAACCACCGCAAGAGGTATCGTTGTTAAATACGAAAACGAAATTATAGGAGCGTTTATAAGCACAGGACGGCATCAAGTTGAAAATGCCTGCAGCTTATCGGGAAAGAGCTTTGATGAAATAACAAATATGAGCTTTGCAGACTTTATTGTACCTCTGCTGAAATCCGAAGATGATATGAAATCAAAAACGCCCGAAGAAATCATTAAAATGTATTGTGAGGCTTTGAATGAAAAAGATGAAGACACAGCAATACAATGTATTGCAAAAACTACAATGTTCGGTGGGGTTACGTCGAACCTGTTAAATACGGAATTATATGACAGTATTCCGCATTTGCCGCTGACAAATAAAACCTTTGTTAAGGACGATGAAAGACGGATTGACAATATAAAATCAATTTCAAATGTGGAAATTAAACCCCATAATAATAAAAATTCCGATGAAAAGCATAAGTCTTATACGGTAACATTTGATGCCGAATATGTGCGGGAAGAAGCTATCTCAAACGGAAATCAGTATTGGATATGCACTATGGTTTACGAATCCGATAACACCGGCTGGAAAATAGCTTCTTTCGGGCATTGATAAAGAATTAGGAGGACAGTACAATGAAAAAATTATTATCGCTGATTTTAACAATTACAACGCTTTGCTCTATGGCAATAACTGTATTTGCCGATGATACCGTCAATGATGTGGTGAAAGTAGGTATTAACGCAGAGTTTAAGCCGTTTGAATATTACGAGGGTGACGAGCTGAAAGGCTTTGATGTTGAGCTGATGGATTTAATCGGCGAGAAAATCGGCAGAAAAATTGAATTTGTCAATATGGATTTTGATGCGCTCATTCCGGCTGTTTTAAGCGGAAGAGTTGACTGTGCGATTTCCGCGATTACTGTTACGGAAGATAGGGATAAAGTGATTGATTATTCGAGAGAATATTTGAGAACAACGACAGTAACCTTTGAAAACGGTCAAATAAGCCGCAAGTACGGAGAAGATTATGCGATTGTTTTCCGTGACGGTGTTGCTCAAGCCAAATACAGGTCAATCATAATACCTACGGATTATGAGAAGTTATATATGAATATTGACGATGCTTTAAGCGATTTATCTCAAAACAGAACCGTCGGAAAGCTCATAGAAAAATATGATTTGAACCAACCGCTGGACGAAACAAAAGAAAATATTGAATATATGGATGTGCGCGGTTGTGGTACTCTTGGCGCAAAAACAGTGGAAATAGAAATACCCGTTTCGGCAAGCAAATGGGCAGCAGACAGCATTGAAACCGCAAGAAAAATAAATATTATAAGCGGAAACTGTAACTTCCCCGGGGCAATTACCCGTGAAGAATTTTGTGAACTTGTATTCAATTATATTAAAAATTTTCCCGGATCGGCTTTCTCGGTGGGTATAATAAAACCTCCTTTTACCGATACGGATAATGAACATATTGAAGTGCTGAACGCATTGGGCATTGTCAAAGGAAAATCCGAAACGGAGTTTGCACCGAACGATTCGCTTACACGTGAAGAAGCCGTAGCCATTCTTTATCGTATGATAAACAAAATATATCCCGGCTGGGATGCGACGGCGCAATACTTTGATTTTGCCGACAGCGCGGAAATTTCCGAATGGGCAATGAATGATATTCAAGTCATCTGCAATATGGGTATTATGCAGGGCGTGGGCGATAACAGATTTGCTCCAAAGGAGTTATATACCACCGAACAGGCTGTTGCAACGCTTGTGAGGGTATATAATAATTTTTCAAAATCAAATGATATATCAAACGCCGAGAATTTGTCTTACAGCCAAATAAAAGATTTGCAAGAGTCTGTAAACAACGGTCATTTTCCGTGGCGGCTCGACTATAAGCAAGTCATTATGAATTTTCTTTCCAACAAGGGTGAAAAAGCCGAAAACGGCGAACTCGTTGCTTTTGCCGGTGACGGAGAAAAATGCAGCGGCAACTATAAAATAGGAAACAGCATTTATACTCTTGAATTGTTTAAGCCTATTGATAAAGGCGAAACAGGTATTTGGATAGTAAAATCGTGTGCCAAAAAAGACGTTATCGGCGGTGTCGATGGGGAAACAGAAATAAGTGTTTCCGACTTGACTTTTGCCGATAAGCTGAACGCACAAATGCCTGCGGATAAAAACTATATGTTTTCTCCGCTGTCCGTTAAGATGGCTCTTGCACTTGCCGCTAACGGAGCAGAGGGCGATACAAAGAATGAAATATTAAACACTCTTGGCGTAAAAAATCTTGACGAATTTAACACGCTTTCAAAGGATTTGATAAAAAGGTACTCTCAAACCGATATTTTGAGCCTTAATATTGCAAATTCAATATGGATCAACAAGGACAAAACAACACAGAATTTCAGCAAAAACTTTAAGAATATCGCAACGGAGTATTATAATGCTGATGTTAAGACGGTTGATAATAAAAATGCAATCGGTGAAATCAATTCTTGGGTGAAGGATAAAACAAAAGGCAAAATTCCGCAGATTATTGATAATGCCGATAACTTTTGGGCAATGCTTATCAATGCAATTTACTTTAAGGGCGCTTGGGAAAATGAGTTCAGCACATCTCTTACAAAACCCGATGAGTTTACTAATGCGGACGGAACAAAAACGCAAACAGACTTTATGAATAAAACAAGCTGGATTCCGTACGCGGAAACAAAATCTGCAAAGATAATTGAATTACCGTATAAAAACAGAGTTGATAAATTCTCGGATAGCGGTGAGCACATCGGCACCGATAGCTTTGATGACCTTGATTTGAGTATGTATTTAATGCTTGCGGATAGCGGAATAAATGCAGAACGAGAGCTTGATACCGCAATCACCGACGAGAATTTTAAGCGTACATATACAAAACTTTCAATGCCGAAATTTAAGATTGAGTATTCCGAACGTCTTAATGATACGCTAAAAAACATCGGCATTAAAACGGCTTTCGACACCAAAACAGCCCGGTTTGAAAAAATGTTTGATTCGGGCAATATGTGGTTTACCGATACAATCCATAAGACATTTATCAGCGTGGACGAAAAAGGAACTGAAGCCGCCGCCGTAACCGCAATCGGTATGGCAGGCTCATCACTTCCGCCGGAGCCAATAGAGCTTAAATTTAATAAACCGTTCTATTTTGCAATTCGTGATAATACAAGCGGAGAAATTCTGTTTATGGGAAGATATGCTTTTGCAGAATAAACGCAGAAAGGCTCGCTGCCGTATTTTGCGGCAACGAGCCTTTCTTTAATAAAATTACTCGATAGCAATTTTGCTTGTTGAATTAAGCTTTTTCTGTTCCTTTTTCGGAAGAACAATGGTCAAGACACCTGATTTATATTTTGCTTTTACATCTTCTGGAGTAACATCGCCGACATAAAAGCTCCTTGTGCAAACACCTGCATCAAGGAGGATTTTTGAATCCCCCTTGATGATACTGCGATGCACACGGAATTATTGCTCGGCACGGCATTGTTGCTGTTTGAAATCAAGGGCGCTGCTTTCTTTGCAAGCATTAAAAATAATTGAAAAGGCACGGTATCTGTATTCCATTTTACGCCTATTTCTTTCTCAGAAAAAAGGAACAAAACATAAGGTTATTTTTGATACTGTGAAAAAAAATAGAAATTTCAAAAAAACTATTGACATTCGCTACTACATAGTGTATAATAAAAACAGGATGTAGAAACGAAAGGGGATGCTGCAATGAAAATATCAGAAACAGAAATGGAGATTATGAAAATAATCTGGGATAAGAACGGTAAGGTAACGACGAGCGAGCTTGCCGATAAAATGCCCGATAAGAAGCTTACAACCATATCAACCCTTGCAGGAAGGCTTATCGACAAAGGCTGTTTAAAATCCGAAAAGATTGGCCGTTCTCATGTTCACGAATACGAAGCGATTATTTCCGAACAGGAATATCAGGCAATGCAAACAAAAGAATTTGTAAAGTCTATTTACCGCGGAAGTGCAAAAAGCCTTATTTCAGCGCTTTTCAGAGATGAAGCTTTTACAAAGGCAGACATTGACGAGTTTAAAAGATTTATAGAGGAACAGGAGTGATGAAATATGATAGAATCGGTTATAATATCAACTCTTGCAGGCTCTGTTATATGTACTGCATTGCTGATATTCAAAAACAAAATATTATCGATCCTGAGCGGTAAGGCTTTATACTACATAAGCTTGCTTGCAATGCTTATATTCATTCTTCCGATGAATATCGGTGAAATATCGCTCCCAAAAGCTCCAATACATCAGCAAGTTAATGTGACGGAATTTAATACGAAAACAAAGGCAGAAAAAACAGATAACGCACTGATACAAACTGTTCGGCAGGAAGCTCAGCAAGAAACACAGCATAATGTACTGCCGAAACCGTCAAAAATCGTAAGAAGATCTAATCCTATTACTATACAGGAGATCTTAATTGCTGTATGGTTGCTTGGGTTTATTATTCTAATGTGCAGATACCTCATTTCATACTTCAGATTTAAGAAGAAAATCTGCGGATTTGATACACACGAAGTCATCGACGGCGTGGACGTAATAAAAAGTACGATAATATCATCGCCGCTTGTGTTCGGATTTTTTAAGCCAACGCTTGCAATTCCCGAAATCAAGATGAATGAGGACGATTATAACCTTGCAATTAAGCATGAAATGGTACACTATAAGCATCACGATTCCTGGTTCAAGCTTTTTGCGGTGATTGTCAATTCGATTTATTGGTTTAATCCGATTACATATCTTATGGTGAATTTAATCGGCGAAGCGTGTGAATATGCTTGTGATGAACAAGTAACAAAAGAAATGGATATGTCAGACAGGAAGCAGTACAGCACAATGATTCTTTCGATGGTATGCCAGACTTCGCCCGCTTTGTCCAGCAACATGGTTAAAAACAAAAAACAGCTTAAAAGGAGGTTTGAGATGATTATGAAAAAGAAAAAATTTAGCGTATGGGGAACAACATTGTGTATGGTGCTTATTCTGGTGCTTACCTGCTGCAGTGTAGTATTCGCAAATGAGATCGAACCTTTGGTATCTTCTCTTTTAAAAGATGATTATGTTTACATTTCCACTTATGGGGACGGTGGTTATAATGAGTTTGTCCCTGTTCGGAAAAACGGAGAATATTATTTGCCGTTAAGAGAGTTTCTGAATAAAACAGATATTGAAAATGATAAAATCAAATATAATAACGGAGTAATTACGATTGATTTTTGGACGAATGAAACGACGATGATTTCTACGGGACTCATCCCAAACGGCAGCGAAACATCCTATTCACAAACAGAGAACAGAACGAAAATACCGAGCGAATATTCGTGGTCAGCGGTTTGTACGGTTGGCAGTAAAGAGGTTGAAATCGGGAACGAAAAATACACTTTATCCAATGCCCCGTATATTGAGAACGGAATTACTTATGTTCCTTACGAATATCTTAAAAAACTGAAATTATATGAAAACAAGACCAGGAGTGCAAACGAACCGAAAGACAGACGCCAAATAACATCAAAATTTATTTCGTTAATGATGTTCGGTTTTGACAGTGCGAACGCTGAATATTATACCGACTACATTCAAATGGAAGTTTTGTTTGGCGAAAATCCCTTTTCAACCTTTTCGGATATGACATACGGTGCGGAAGCAAAACTATCGAAAACAGGCTATCGCACAGAATTTGAAGCCAATTTCAATTATTTTGAATCAGATGATGCCCAAAAAGATGATTATGTTTACATTTCCACTTATGGGGACGGTGGTTATAATGAGTTTGTCCCTGTTCGGAAAAACGGAGAATATTATTTGCCGTTAAGAGAGTTTCTGAATAAAACAGATATTGAAAATGATAAAATCAAATATAATAACGGAGTAATTACGATTGATTTTTGGACGAATGAAACGACGATGATTTCTACGGGACTCATCCCAAACGGCAGCGAAACATCCTATTCACAAACAGAGAACAGAACGAAAATACCGAGCGAATATTCGTGGTCAGCGGTTTGTACGGTTGGCAGTAAAGAGGTTGAAATCGGGAACGAAAAATACACTTTATCCAATGCCCCGTATATTGAGAACGGAATTACTTATGTTCCTTACGAATATCTTAAAAAACTGAAATTATATGAAAACAAGACCAGGAGTGCAAACGAACCGAAAGACAGACGCCAAATAACATCAAAATTTATTTCGTTAATGATGTTCGGTTTTGACAGTGCGAACGCTGAATATTATACCGACTACATTCAAATGGAAGTTTTGTTTGGCGAAAATCCCTTTTCAACCTTTTCGGATATGACATACGGTGCGGAAGCAAAACTATCGAAAACAGGCTATCGCACAGAATTTGAAGCCAATTTCAATTATTTTGAATCAGATGATGCCCAAAAAGAAGGAAATGTTAAAATAAAGCTGAATAAAGTAACACGTATATATAGTAAAGGCAGTGATATAGAGGGATTATTTACAGTAGAAAAGAACGGTGAAATCATTTATGATAATCAAAAAGGTTATATCATGCAGCTTCCGTGTCCTGCGGGCGATGGAGTATTGGATTTTCAAAATACAAAAGTAAAAATCGGTGAATTAAACATTACTGCGTTTTTTACAGGTCTTAACAATGTCCCCGAGGAATACGATGAACGCTTGATAGAAGCTGCAGAAATAATCAAGCTCCCAAATACGGTCAAAAAATTTATAGTTCCCTCTGCCGTTAAGCTAAATGGTATAAATGTGAGCCGCGGAAGTAAGCTATACAGTCATTTTTGGTATAATCCCGAAAAGAAGTTTATTGATGTTAACATAGGGTTTGATAATTTTATCGAAGACAATGACAATCCTATGGAGCAGTACCGTATAAACAGTGAATTGAATTCAAAAATGACAGTCATTGACGAGAATACCATCTCGGCAGAGCTGTATCTCACAGAGGGGAATAATAACAGAATTGATTCCTTTGATGCAATAATCACATTTTTGCCCGATGAAGGATTTGAATTGAAATCTACAGACGGTAAATATATTATTAAAGGACAGACAGAAGATTTTGTTCCGCAATGGCAGTGGACTGAAGAACAAAGGAATACTCCTGTGCCTGCAGTGGTAATGATTGATGAATAATAAGCAACATAATACGGCTTGGTCTGCCTAGATTGACGAAACCAAAAAGACCATAACCATAAAGGAAACACAAAACGCAAAGCAAGTATTCTTTAAAAACCGTGAAATCGGTATAGAAACAATTATGAAGCTTGTTTCTAAAGGATACAAAATAGGATAGTATACGAGACTATCCCAAATTTTGTGTAAAGTCTATACAAGACCTCCAAGATGATATATAATAAAAATATCATTTTGGAGGTTTTAGTTATGCCTAAGTACAAATTAAGTCCCGAAGAAAGGGC